>CBFGYQ010000052.1:0-9752 GCA_965652995.1 uncultured bacterium | reverse complement strand
GGCTTCCTATTGCCAATAAAAACATCGAAAAAATAAAAACCAAACGCTGCTCTATCGGTTTTTGAAGGGCTTGGCTCTTCGTTTCCGATGGGCGGCGGGTCCTCGATCTGCGCTTTACCACAAATACCAGAACCGTTAGACCTTATTGTAGGTAAACCGAAAAAAGCGATACAAGCCTACCAACCCCTCGCGTTTGAAAAAGCCTATTCCCAACTCTTTCCCAAATTCAATAATTACCTTGTGGTATTAAATGTGTTACATTCCATCAGCACTTAAAAAATAACAATTACTGATGAAAATTCTGATAGTTGAAGATGAGAAAGATTTGCGGGAAACGATTGCCGCTTCGCTGATGAAAGAACATTTCGTAATTGAAACTGCAAACGACTTCTATTCAGCAAATGAAAAAATTGAAATTTACGACTACGATTGCATTTTGCTGGATATTATGTTGCCAAACGGTAGTGGGCTTCAATTATTGGAACAACTCAAAAAACAAGGAAAATCTGGAAACGTAATCATTATTTCTGCCAAAGATTCTTTGGACGACAAACTGAAAGGCTTAGAGCTTGGTGCTGACGATTATTTGACAAAACCTTTTCACATTGCCGAACTCAACGCAAGAATTAAAGCCGTTTTACGCAGACAACAATTAGACGGGAAAAATACGATTGACATTGCAAACGTAGTTTTAGACCTGAAAGAACGAACATTTTTAGTCGCCAATAAAAACGTTCCATTAAACAGAAAAGAGTTTGACATTATGAATTATTTTTTGCTCAACAAAAATCGTTTGGTCACAAAAACAGCATTGGCAGAACATGTTTGGGGCGACAATATTGACCAAGCCGATAATTTTGATTTTATCTATTATCAAATAAAAAACTTGCGAAAAAAACTAACCGATGCCAAAGCAGAAATAGAAATAGAAGCCGTCTATGGTATCGGATATAAGTTAATTGAGAGATGAAATTATTAAACAAATCAATTTTATGGTTATCAGTTTCGCTATTTTTCATCATCGGAATTTGGTCTGTGGTTTTCTATTTCAACATGCTTGCCGAAATCAAAGAAAGTGTTGATGAAGGTCTGGACAATTACAAACGACAAATTGTTTACCAAGCACAAAAAGACACAACTGTTTTAACTACAACTAATTTTGACGAAGCTTTTTTTGCTGTTCGTAAAATCACGCAAACACAAGCACTTTCGGTAAAAGACCACTACATTGACACGCTTTTGTATATGCAGGATGCAGACGATGAAAGTCCAGAATTAGAGCCTGTTCGTTTGCTTACGACCGCTTTTGAAAACAACGGAAATTACTACGAATTACAAATCATCAATTCAATGGTGGAAGAAGATGATTTGGTAGAAGAACTGCTTCGTGAGGCTCTTGGTCTTTATTTGCTTTTGATTGCAGCAATTCTCATCATCAATAATTTTGTGTTGCAACGACTTTGGAAACCGTTTTATTCGTTTCTCAATCAATTGAAAAATTACAGAATTGGAAGCAGTGAAAACTTCCCCGAAGCAAATACCAACACCAAAGAATTTACCGACTTGCAAAATGCCGTAAACACTTTGTTGCAACACAACATTGAAACTTACGAAGCACAAAAACAATTTATCGGCAATGCTTCACACGAATTGCAAACACCTTTGGCAATAGCCATCAATAAATTGGAACTACTGATTGAAAAAGGAAATCTGCAAAGTGAAGAAGCCGAAAACATTGCTGAGGTAATGAGCATTATTGAACGCCTGGTACGCTTAAACAAATCGTTGTTGTTGCTTACAAAAATTGAAAACAAACAATTTTTAGAAAACAAATCGATTTCGTTCAACGAAGTTGTAAAACAAAACCTGAAGGACTTAGAAGAAATTGCAGCGTTTAAAAATATAGAAATTGTCTTTGAAGAAAAAACTGAATTGACAACTGAAATGGATGTTTCGCTTGCCAATATTATTGTTTCAAACTTATTGCGAAACGCTATTTTTCACAATGTTTCCAACGGAAATGTAAGTGTTGAAATTTCCGAAAACACCATTAAAATCAGTAATACGGGAATCGAAAATCCGCTAAATACAGAAAAATTATTTTCACGTTTCTACAAATCAGAAAATGATCAAAGTGGTACAGGACTCGGTTTGGCAATCGTAAAAGCAATTTGCGATTTGTATGAATTTTCAATTTCGTATCGCTTTGAAAATGAGTTGCATTGTTTTAAAATTCGTTTGAAATAATTTTCCGTTCCCAAGTCTTTCCAGATTGCTGATTTTACTTTGCGATATAATTTAAAGTTTATCAAAAATGAAAAAAGCAATTTTAATCTCATCGTTAGCATTTTCGTGCTTAGCAAACACCGCTTTCGGGCAAGACATTCCGCAAAGCCAAGTTCCGTCAGTTATCATAAACAGTTTTCAACAAGCTTTCCCAAAAGTGTTTGACGTGGAATGGGAATTGAAAGGCGAAACTTACAAAGTAGATTTTGAAACAGGATTGCTCGGAACTGACCATGAAGCTTGGTATGACAAAACAGGAAAATTAGTACGACACAAAGAGGATATTTCTAAAAGTGATTTGCCTCAAAAAATACAGGCAAAAATCAGTAACAATTTTAGTGGTTATCGCACCAATGACATTGAAAAAATAACCGAAGGCGATAAAATAATGTACAAGCTTGAACTGAAATCTTGGACAGAAGAATGGAAAGTGGCGTTTGGCAACGAGGGAAACATCTTAAGTAAAGTTGCCGACTAAATTGAAAAACTCGTTCTTAACCATATTGTTTTTTGTTGTGTTTATCAGCAAAAGTTTTTCGCAAATCAGTCCGCCCGGTTTGGGCAAAGCCCATACAGCGGATTGGTTTGCCTTTGGCATACGCCAAGAGTTAGACAACATTGAAGGTACAGGTTGGCAATCTATGTCGTACATAGGTTTGGGAAGAAAAAGTAACCCTGACAATTACATACCATTTTATAGATCGGCAATTTTGGTAGTAACCCAGGAATTTTATCATCAGTTTCATAAAGATTGGCAATATTCTTTGGCGTTGAGCTACCGCAGACAAGATGAATATTTGAATAGCAAACCTTACGAATACGATAATCCAAAACTAAAGCAGGAATTTCGTTTGTATAGCCGACTTTCCTACACATTCAGCATTTCAGGAATCAAACTTGTGCCGACATTCAGACAAGAATTTAGAAAATTTTATTCGCCAGCCTTTCAAAACACAAACGAAAATTTCCAATTTCGCACACGCTTGCGTTTACAATTAAAAGTCAATTTAGACAACACGAAACAACACCGACTTATTGCAAGTTCCGAACAATTATTTTCAATAAGCAAAGAAAACACGCCAAACGCCTGGACAGACTATAACTATCGTGAAAGTCGTTTCTCATTGTATTATTCGTTTTCGCCAAAAATGTTGCCGTTAATTATTAGTGTTGGTTATATGAACAACTTGGTTGGACAGGAAAATCCGTATGATGTTCATTATTTTGCGTTTGATATTGTTATTGAAAATCCGTTCAAACTACAACAGCGAAGCAACGAAAATGTCAAAGAGAATTTTGAATAATTTTCCTTGTTCTGATTTTTATGAGTGCTCCTAAAAAATCATCTTCCATTTTAGTAGCTTGCTGCAAAATCATTTCTATTGCGAATAGCCATCATCGGTGCAGGTGCTGCCGGTTGTTTTGCCGCGGCGAATATTCCTTTCAAAAACGGTAGGGAGATCGTGCTATTTGAAAAAACCGGAAAAGCTTTACAGAAGGTAAGGATATCAGGTGGTGGACGGTGTAATGTGACGCATCAATTGTTCGACATTCCTGAGTTGGTCAAAAAATATCCGCGTGGTAAGAATTTCCTCAAGAAAACGCTGCATCAATTTACCCCACGAAACACGATCGATTGGTTAGAAGAAAAAGGAGTAAACATCAAGGCAGAAGCTGACGGGAGAATGTTTCCTACAACAGACAATTCGCAAACGATCATTGATGCGATCTGGTCGAGATTGCAGCACAACAAGACAAGTGTACATTATCATAAATCTGTAGAGTGTATAGAAATATCAACATCAAAACTGAAAATCCATTTTGCTGATAAAACAATTTTCGAAGCAGACAAAGTGCTGATAGCTTGCGGTGGTTTTCCTAAAAAAGAACAATATTGCTGGCTACAGGAATTAGGTCATACTATTCAAGAACCCGTTCCATCCTTGTTCACTTTTAACCTTCCCAAACATCCCATCACAGAACTTATGGGCGTGAGTGTGCCGAATGCAAATGTGAAAATTCTCAACACTAAGATCTCTGAAAATGGACCTGTCCTCATTACACACTGGGGCTTAAGCGGACCCGCTATCTTGCGTGCGAGTGCTTGGGGTGCGAGAGATATCAATGAACTCAATTATCATTTTAGAGTCCGGATCAATTGGTTAGGAGATCTAAGTGAAAAGGATCTAAAAGAAAATATAAACGATAAAAGAAAATACGAAGGTGGTCGCTTTGTAAACGATAAAATTGATTGGAACTTACCAAAAAGGCTGTGGGAATACTTACTGAAAGAAGCAGGTATTGATGAAAAAATTCGCTGGGGTGAGTTGAAAGCCAATCAACAAAACAACTTAATTGAGCTATTGATCAGACATACATTTGATGTAGCAGGGAAAACTACTTATAAAGAAGAATTTGTAACGAGTGGTGGCATCGAATTATCCGAAATAAATCCTGAAACGATGGAAAGTAAACTAGTTCCCAATCTCTACTTCGCCGGGGAAATACTGAATGTAGATGGAATAACAGGCGGGTTCAATTTTCAACATGCGTGGAGCAGCGGTTGGCTGTTTGCAAAGGCAATAAATTCATTATAGTTAGTTAACGGAACTATCGAGCAATCCATCCACTTGGGTCTTGCGGAGAAGATTTATCATTTGCTCCTACTTTCCATAGTTCGAAGTGCATCAAATATTCGCCATTATCATTAGCTCCCACAGTTCCTAAGTTCTGTTTCATACTTACTTTAGAACCTTTGCTCACATTTACACTTCCCAAACGAGAGTATAAAGTGAAGAAACGTCCATGATTGATCATGACGCATTGTCCCATACCTCCCACATAAAAGACATTGGTAACTGTACCACCAAACACAGCGCGAACATTGGCTCCAGGATTGGTTTGTATCTCCACGCCATTATTTTCTGTTTCAATATTATAAACCGGATGTTTTTGCTTACCAAAACGCTCTGTAATAAATCCTTTCTCTACCGGCCAGGGAAGTTTTCCTCTATTATTTTCAAAATTATCGGAGAGTGCTGCTACTTCAGGAGTAAGACTTAAATTGTAACTAACAGGTTTAGGTTTGGAAGGACGCGGTGTGGTAGTAGGTGCAGATACTGCTAACGGTTTTTCCTTTGTAGTAGATGGATATTTGTTTGCACCCGGATTGTAACGTGGATTACCCGGCACAGCAGGTTTTGTTCCAGAGCCTGTAACCACTTTTACCTCTGCGGCTTTTCTAGCTTCTTCTGCGGCTCTGGCAGCTGCTAAACGTTTTTCTTCTTCCGCTTTTAACCTTGCCTCTTCTCTTTTTCGTTCTTCCTCTGCTTTCTTGCGAGCAATTTCAATTTCTCTTTTTATCGCTGCACTAATAGCTCTTTCTAAAGACTTCAGTGATTTTTGGTTATTAGCTATTTGACGAGACAATTCTCCTTCTTTCCCTCGCAGTGCAGCCACCACTCTATCCTTTTCATTGGTTTCTTTTTGAATGACCAACTTCTGTTGTTCTTCAGCCGAGCGTAAAATATTCTTCTGAGACTTAGCGTAATTTAGTGTAATGATTTTTTGTTCAATGTTCGCATTCATTGCTTTTATCTGGTCTGCCTGACGCTTACGATAGTCTCTATATTTTTTTAAATAACGCACACGACGAATAGCTGTATTAAAATCGCTTGCAGAAAATAAGAATGCCAACATATTGTACGAACTTCTATTCATGTAAGAATAGCGAATCGATTGAGCGTAACGAGTTTTAAGAATGGTAAGTTTATTACGTAACTGTTCTATTTCGTGTGCAGAGAGCTGTATGTTACTGTTGATAGAACCTATTTCCTGATTGATATTGGAGATGAGTCTTTGGCGTTCATTAAGCTTTGCCTGCAAAGCCCGAAGCTCTGTTACAGACGCTTTCCGGTCGCTACGTGTAGCGTCTAATTGTTGTTGTGTTTCTCTTATGCTTTGTAGTATATCTTTTCTCTTACCCTCTAATTCTGAACGAGAACTAGGTTGTGCAAAAGCTATATTTGAAATAAATAGGAGTATTAGTAAACAACGATAACGCATTCGCAATAATTAAAGTATATCGACAAAAGTAACCAAATCTTGTAGCCGACAAAGTTCATTAGATGTTTTTAAGATGTTTTTAAGGCATTCATTCTACAACCGTTATGCTTGTAAGAATTGGAGCTAATTCAACCGATCTGTCTCCACTACACCATCCCTCATTCGCACCACTCTTTTGGTAAAATTGGCAATATCTTCTTCATGAGTTACCAAAACTACCGTGTTGCCTTGATCGTGTATTTTCCCGAACAATTCCATTATCTCTTCAGACGTTTTGGTATCAAGATTTCCTGTGGGTTCGTCTGCAAGCAACAAGGAAGGATTATTGATTAATGCACGTGCTATTGCTACGCGTTGACTTTGTCCACCGGAAAGTTCATTCGGTTTGTGGTGTCTACGTTCTGCAAGTCCTACTTTCTCAAGCATGGCGTTCGCTCGCTCTTCACGCTCTGCTTTTCCAGCACCGGCATAGATGAGAGGCAAGGCAACATTTTCCCAGGCTGTGAGGCGAGGTAATAAATTAAACTGTTGGAAAACAAACCCGATCTCTGTATTACGCACATCAGCCAGCTCATCGTCTTGCATCTTACTTACATCTTTATTGTTGAGGATATACTTACCCTTTGTTGGTGTATCTAGGCATCCAAGTATATTCATCAATGTTGATTTTCCGGAACCACTTGGCCCCATCAAAGCAACATACTCATTGGTATTTATGGTAAGATCAATTCCTTTCAGAACCGGCAACTCCTGTCTACCGAGGTAATAACTTTTACGAATATCGCTTAGAGAAATAACTGCCTGCATGGGTGCAATAATGAAGAAAAACCAAAAATACAGATAATTTTATCGGGTCAATGCTCACATTTCCCAATTGCAAAATCAATATAGGACTATCTATTACTCGCCGTAGAGAAGATGGTTATCATGATTTAGAGACGGTGTTTTATCCTGTTAAGAAAATAAAAGATGCTCTAGAGATTGTGTCCGTCAACTACGCTCAGGATGACACACACGCTACAACTATCTCCTTGAGTGGCTTAACCGTTTCAGGAAATAAGGAAAATAATCTGGTTTGGAAAGCATACGAACTCTTAAAGTCAAATTTCACAAATAGAATTCCTGCATTGAACATTTATTTACACAAAGCTATACCTATGGGTGCAGGCTTGGGAGGCGGCTCTTCAGATGGTGCTTTCATGCTGAGGTTGATGAATGATTTTTGCAAACTGAATTTGTGCGATGAAGAACTTGCATCAATGGCATTAGCACTTGGCAGCGATTGTCCTTTTTTTATTTATAACACACCGCAGTTTGCTACCGGCAGAGGTGAAAAGATGCAACCTATACAGCTTGATCTCTCATCTTACGACATCCAAATCATTCCTTCCGAAATTCATGTTTCCACCAAAGATGCTTTTGCAATGATGAAGCCTGAGTCTGCAAAATTTGATTTAAGAAATTTATCAGTTGATGATATTCATAACTGGAAAAACTATGTAGTAAATGATTTTGAAAAACCGGTATTTGCAATGCATTCTTCTTTAGAAAAAACAAAACAAAGACTTTATGATGAAGGTGCCGTATATGCTTCTATGACAGGCAGTGGCAGTGCTGTGTATGGATTGTTTAATAAAGAAGATTCAGAAAAGGTCTAGTGCGAAATTTGTTAAGAAAATTCAGTGGTAAAATCAATTATATCAAATTGCTTAAATTTGCCCAGCTAACGTGAAGAAATTTCTAGTCATACCGTTATTGTTTTTGTACATGGTCGCCACATCAGGGATGATTGTGCATTTGCATTATTGTGGTGAGGAAGTGGAATCATGGGCGGTTAATGAAAATGCAGGAGGTTGTGAAGATGATCCCTGTGAGGAAGGAACAGAACAAGAAATTGGTTGTTGTAAAGACAAAGTCGTTTCTTCAAAACTCACACTAGAGCAAGCCTTAGCAGCACAGTTTAAGCTCAATACAACTCAAGTATTTGTTTTGCCTGTCAATAACGTTTTCAATTTTACAGAAGAAAATTTTACAACATTAAATAGGGCCGGCATTACCTATCAGGCGAATGCGCCACCCGGCAATTGGCAATCCATACCACTTTACAGATTGCACTCCTCGTTTACTTATTATGGATAGTCAATGTGTTTACATCTTTTAGATGTCACGATTGACTTTTATTTATTCATCCATAATAATTTTCTAAAAATGAAAAATCTTATTGTATTAATTACGTTAGTATTCTCTTCGATATTCGTATTCGCACAAGACGATATCAAAACTGAAACATTCAAAGTAGATGGCAACTGCGGCATGTGCAAAGAACGCATTGAAGACGCAGCTTATGTGAAAGGTGTGAAACGTGCTGATTGGAACAAAGAAACACATGAAATAACTGTGGTATACCGTTCCTCAAAAACTTCTTCGGATGCTATCCATCAAAACATAGCGAAAGCCGGGCACACAACATCAAAAGTAGAAGCTACAGAAACAGACTATAAAAAACTTCCTGACTGTTGTCAATACAAAACCAATTCTTGCGAACACTAAAAAAATTGGTTTATGAAGAAGATAACAGGAGTATTATTTGCCTTGTTGTGCAGCTATGCATCACAAGCGCAAAACGATACGATACAAAAGCAAGAACTTGATGAGTTTATCATTAAGCAACGACAAAAAACAACTACTATCAACATGCTTGACCCTATCAAAAGTGAAAAGATAGGGAGCAAAGAATTGTTGAAAGCGGCATGTTGCAATCTTAGTGAAAGTTTCGAAACTACACCTTCGGTAGATGTTGGATTTACGGATGCAGTTTCTGGTTATAAGCAAATTCAAATGCTGGGTTTGGCAAGCGCGTACACATCCATCACTCGCGAAAATGTACCTGATAATCGCGGCTTGGCATCTTATACAGGACTCACTTTTACGCCCGGTACATTTGTAGAAAGTATGCAGTTGAGTAAAGGAACAGGAAGCGTGGTAAATGGTTATGAAAGTGTAGCAGGGCAGATAAATGTAGAATGGCGCAAACCTTTCGAAGAGAAAGAAGAAAAATGGCATTTCAATCTTTACCAAAATACGCAAGGGAGAACCGAAGGAAACATCGTGCATCGTCTGATGTTGAACGATCATCTTTCCACTAATTTCTTTTTACATGGAAAAGGACAATGGCTCAAATTCGATCAAAACAATGATGGGTTTCTAGACCAACCGTTAGACAAACAATTTGTAGGTGCGAACCGTTGGTTTTGGTTTGGTGATAATGGTTGGGAAGTGCAAGGTGGCGTGAAAGGTGTGTATGTAGATAATGTAGGTGGACAAATGGATTATGAAGAAGGACAGGAGGTAGCAAAAGGAAAGCCTTGGGGTTTTGAATTGAATATGCGTCGTTTGGAAGC
>CBFGYQ010000051.1:0-9854 GCA_965652995.1 uncultured bacterium | reverse complement strand
AAGGAAAATTTACTTCAAAAACAAATAGTCGCCATCGTTAATTTCCCCATTAAACAAATTGCCAACTTCCATTCTGAATGTTTGGTATTGGGTGTGTACGATGAGAATAATGATGTAATACTTCTTCAACCGGAATGCAAGACAGGAAATGGATTGAAAATCGGTTAAGCAACAGCTGTGCGTGTCTACATCATCTTACCGATCAATTTTAAGTTGGAATAGTTTACATAACTTTCCTTTTTAAAAAATTCCACCAACTTGGAAACCATCTTATCCTTACAAAATATTTCCAAATCATACGGGAGCATACAAGCCTTGAAAAACGTATCGTTTGAAGTGCCTGCCGGTAGTGTGTTTGGCATTCTCGGACCTAACGGAAGCGGCAAAACTACTTTGCTGGGCATTGTGCTGGATGTGTTGAAGGCAGATGCCGGAAATTACTCGTGGTTGAACGGCACCAACAACGATGATGCTCGCAAACAAATAGGTTCACTTTTAGAAACTCCTAATTTTTATCACTATCTCTCTGCGATGGACAATTTAGAAATTGCTTGTGCCATCAAACAAAGAGGGAAAGAAGATAAGGAAGCAGTCTTGCAGAAAGTAGGGTTGTATGAGCGGAAAGATAGCAAGTTTCAAACCTATTCATTGGGAATGAAACAACGTTTGGCGATTGGAAGTGCATTGTTGGGTAATCCGAAAGTCTTGGTATTGGATGAACCTACCAATGGTCTTGACCCTGCGGGGATAGCGGAAATCCGTGACATGATAAAAGCACTCAATCGTTCGGGAATAACCATCATTATGGCGAGCCACTTGCTGGATGAGGTGGAGAAAGTTTGTACTCATGTAGCGATTTTGAAGCGCGGTGATTTATTACTAAGTGGTAAAGTGGATGAAGTGTTGACGAGTGAAGACAGAATAGAATTGAAGTCGGACGACATGGCTATGCTGCAACAAGTATTAGCTCAAATGCCGAATCTGCAAAAGGTGCAGGAAACTGATGGCTACGTCTATGTTTATGGAAATAATCTGGAGCTAAAACAAGTGAATGAGTTTTGTATGCAGAACGGAATTATACTCACACACATGCAGGTGAAAAAGAAGAGTTTGGAAAGTAAGTTTATTGAGTTGACGAATTAATGTATTTCACACAGGGAACGCAAAGAAAACAGAGACACAAAGAATGTTTTACTCTGTGTACTCAATAACTCTGTTAGCTCTGTGTGAAATACTGCTGAATAGAAAAACAAACGATGAACGGAGCGTCGCAAATCAAGTTTAATAGTAGCAACCAAGCTAAGTAAATAAAATGCCAAATCTGAAGAAAACAAATTACAAATACGCACTTCGACTACGCTCAGTGTGACAACAATATCAAAATCACAGATAAACACAACCACATATTAACAACATGCAATCACTACTCTCCATAGAATGGCTGAAACTAAAGCGTTACCGCACGTTTTGGATACTTACAGGATTTTTTTTGGTGTTGCTTCCACTTTGGAATTATGGCATAAGCAATGGTGTGATGAAGTTTGGCGGGAGTGGCAGTGGAGGCATCAATATTCTTAGTCAGGCGTATGCATTTTCAAACGTATGGCAGAATTTGGGCTTCTGGGCAAGCCTGTTTGTAATGTTTGTTTGCATCCTCACTATCATCATAACTACCAATGAATATCAGTTTCGCACCAATAGACAAAATGTGATTGATGGTTGGTCGCGTTTACAATTCTATCATGCAAAATGGTTGTTGGTATTGGCTTTGAACATTTGTACAACACTGTACACTTTCATCGTTGGCTTTGTTTTTGGTGCTACACATGGTTCATTTGGAGCTTTTCCGGGAGAGATACAATACTTACTTTATGTGTTTATATTGTCGCTCAACTATTATGGTTTTGCTTTTTTATTGTCGTTGTTTTTTAAGAGAAGTGGTATCTCGATTGGAATGCTTTTTCTTTACATCGGAATATTAGAACCACTCATTGGTAAAACCATCAACTGGAAAACGGATGGCTACGTCGGCAACTTTATGCCGTTGCAATGCAGCGATGAATTGCTCCCATTCCCACTAATAGAATTTGCGAAAACCATGATGCAGCAAGGCTCTTCGTCTGCTCCATCCAATACGACTTATTGTTTGGTTTCTGTGGCGTGGATAATTATTTATTATTTCACAGGAAGGCAAAAACTCTTACGCAGCGATTGGTAAATTTGCGTCATGAAAGATCAACCGCTTATTCTTGTCACAAATGATGATGGTATCACCGCACCGGGCATTCGCAATTTGGTAGAAGCAGCAAAAGAATTTGGAAAAGTTGTAGTAGTAGCACCTGATAGTCCGCAATCGGGAATGGGGCATGCTATCACCATTGGTCATCCGTTGCGTTTGCATAAAGTAGATGTTTTTGAAGGAGTGGAAAGTTGGCAAACGAGTGGGACACCGGTAGATTGTGTAAAACTCGCACGCGATAAAGTGCTTCACACCAAACCGGATATTTGTTTAAGTGGTATCAATCACGGAGCGAATCATTCGATCAACATCATTTATTCAGGAACGATGTCAGCCGCTATGGAAGCTGCAATTGAAGGAATTCCGTCCGCAGGTTTTTCTTATCTCGATTATAATTTTGAAGCAGATATGGGCGTTTGCAAACAGGTGGTAAGGGAGGTGTTGCAGAAGATGCTGAATACTGATTTACCACCGCATACACTGTTCAATGTAAACATTCCGAAGATACCACAAGCAAATTTTAAGGGTTTGAAATTATGCAGACAAGCTTACGCAAAATGGGAGGAGGAATTTGATGAGAGAGAAGACCCACGTGGAGAAAAATATTATTGGATGACCGGAAGGTTTCAAAACTTAGATAAGGGAACAGGTACAGACGTGGAAGCACTCAAAGAAGGTTATGCATCTGTAGTGCCGGTTAAGTTTGACTTGACGGATTATGCTTTGCAGAAGGAACTGGCAGACAGTTGGGGAATTTGAGGTCTATTTTTTTCTCTTAGAGGACTTAGGTTTCAATGACTTCACATACTCATAACTCACTTTGAAAATCTTATTCATTTCTCGTGTGTTGCTTAGTAATTCATCGGGTATAGCCACGTATTCCTTCATTACTGCGCCATAAGCAATGCATAATTCCAGCTGATGTTGTTTAATGAATAATTCGCGCTCCTCTTTTGCGAGTCGAATAGCTAAACATCCATCTTTCCCAATAAAAGAGAACATATAACCATTCAAAGATGTGTAGGGTAGAGTTACTCCTTTGCGTTCAACATTTGGAAGTTTTGAAACTAACTCCTCATATCGTTTAATATTTCGTTGTATATCTATCGTCATAGGATAAAGTTAAGATTATCAACATCTTCGAGAAACCTTATAATACCATAATATCTTTTTTATTGTCGATAATCCTTTTTAAAATACTTTTGCCTTCAATTTAAACAACTGTTTAATTTTTAATAAACAGTAGTAAGTTACCCTTATGATAAGGCAACTATTCAACAAGAAATCAATTATTCTATTTTTATCAATTTTGCTATCTCTTTCTGTTAAAGCGCAGCAAGATACCTTATTGACTAATGCTGACCTTAGCACGATCATCAATTATGCATTAAGTAACCAACCCGCTGTACAACAAGCAAAACTGAATGAGGATATCACTCGACTACAAATAAAAAATCGTATTGCCGATTGGTATCCTCAAATAAATTCTGCTTTTAATTACCAACGAAATTTTCAACTTCCTGTAAGTATCATTGGTGGGAATCCGGTACGTTTCGGTGTTTACAATACCTCTTCTTTACAATTAACAGGCACACAAAATATTTTCAATAGAGACGCATTACTAGCGAGTAGAACGAAAAATGATGTAAAACTTGTTGCAAGCAAACAAACTGAAAATGCCAAGATCAACTTAGTATCAACTGTCTCAAAAGGCTTTTATGATTTACTGGCGACAGAGCAGCAACGAAAAGTAACAGATGAAAATATTGTGATGTTGCAACGAAGTCTGAAAGATGCCCGTGCAAAATATGATGCAGGAGTGGTGGATAAAACCGATTATCAACGCGCCACTATTGCGTTGAATAACGCCAATGCGACCAGAAAAGAAATTGAAGAAAGTCTGAAAGCCAAAATTGCCAATCTTAAATACATTATCAATTATCCTGTTAAAAAACCACTTTCATTGCAATATGACAGTGCTGTTTTAGAAAGAGAGATAAACCTTGATACATTGCAATCCTTGAATTATTCGCAACGAGTAGAGTTTCAAAGTTTGCAAGCTGCGCTACGTTTGCAAGAAGCAAATGTTGCATACACTAAATGGAGTTTTATTCCGACATTATCCGCCAATGGAGCTTACATCCACAACTTTCAAAACGATAATTTTTCTGAATTGTACAACGTAAGCTTTCCGAATTCTTATGCTGCATTGACTTTAGGTTTCCCAATTTTTCAAGGTGGTAAAAGAAGAAATAATATTTTGATAGCACAGCGACAAGTAGAACAAGCAAAACTGGACATTACCGATTTTGAAAATCAAGCTAATAGTGAATATCAAACAGCTCTTTCGCTATACAAATCGAACATGGCAAATTATGTCGCTTTAAAAGAAAATATGGAATTGGCAGAAGAAGTATATCGCATCATCGAACTTCAATATCGTGAAGGAATAAAAACCTATTTGGAATTGATAACCTCACAGACAGATTTGAGATCAGCTCAGATAAATTATTTCAACGCAATGTATGGACTCTTAGCGAGCAAGATAGATGTGCAACGTGCAAAAGGCGACATTGTTGTACCCTAATTTTTAAAAAATAAGATGAATTTTAAAACATTTATAGCTTACACTTTTGTACTCTTTGCCTTAGCAGCCTGTGGTGATAAAAAGCAATCGCATATGCCAATGGGTGCTCCGATTCCTGTCACTACTTTTCAAGTGGCTACAAGCAATGAAACGAATTATTATGATGAATATCCGGGAACATTAGTAGCATTGAATCAATCAGAATTACGTCCGCAAGTGACCGGTTATATCACAGGAATTCATTTTACTGATGGACAAAAAGTAAGCAAAGGACAAAAGCTCTACAGCATCGACCAACAAACCTACCAAGCAAATTATGAAGCCTCTCTAGCGCAAGTAGCGGTACAACAAACCAACTTAGACAAAGCACAAAAAGATGCTGAACGTTATCATGAATTGGATAGAAAGGATGCCATAGCAAAGCAACAAGTAGATTATGCAGATGCAGCATTAGCAGCAGCAAAAAAACAAGTGGCAGCTGCGCGTGCGCAAGCAAATGCAATAAAAGCCAACGTGAATTTTTCGACTATCTACGCGCCTTTCAGTGGTACGGTCGGAATATCTCAAGTGCGTATGGGAACATCAGTTGTAGCAGGACAACCGATACTCAACACTATCTCTACCGATAATCCGATGGCTGTAGATTTTGCTGTTGACCAAAAAGAAATTTATCGCTTCACGCAATTGCAGAGATCTAATTCAGTCGATTCTACTTTCTCGCTTGCGTTTGGGAATGACATATATCCGCATTTTGGGAAGATACAAGTGATAGATCGTGCCGTTGATCCACAGACCGGTTCGATAAAGGTGAGGTTGTCTTTCCCGAATAATAATAGTGAATTGAAAGCAGGAATGAGTGGAACGGTGCGTGTGTTGAATACTTCTTCGAATGTCGCAACGTTGATTCCGCACAAAGCGGTAACGGAGCAGTTGGGCGAATTTTACGTGTATGTAGTAGCCGATAGCAGCAAAGTAACACAGCGAAAACTGGTACTCGGCAAGCAAATTGGAACAAACATTATAGTGCAGGATGGTTTGCAAGTGGGTGAAGTGATCGTGGTAGAAGGTGTACAGAATTTGAAAGAAGGAAGTGTGATAATGGCAGATACGACGAAGAAGAAGTGATAAATGTTTCACGCAAAGAGACAACGAATACTACGAAACGAAGGCTTTGTGTGCTTTGTATTCATTGCGTCCGCGTGTGAAACAAAAGAGCTTAATAGATTTGAGAAGATGAACGGTGCCATCGCCACTGAAGTTTAATAGTAGCAAGAACGGTGAAGCCCATAATAGTAAATTGGTTGGCAGGTTAATAAGTTGATTAGCTAAATAAACATATTGTTACTTGATACTAACTACTTGCTACCAAAAGAAAAAAATAAATGATAGCAGACATATTTATAAAAAGACCGATCACCGCCATCGTGATATCCATCGTGATCGTGTTGGTTGGTATCATATCACTCATCAATCTTCCGGTTGCTCAATACCCGGATATCTCTCCGCCAACAGTGCAGGTTTCAGGAAATTTCACAGGTGCAGATGCACAAACCGTTGAGCAAACCACTACCACAGCGATAGAAACGCAAATAAACGGTACGCCCGGAATGACCTACATGAGCAGCAATAGTACGAGTAGTGGACAGAGCAGTGTAACGGTGAATTTTGAAGTAGGTACAGACATCAACATCGCAACACTGGATGTACAAAACCGCGTGAGTGTTGCAGAGCCTACGCTTCCTGATGCTGTGAAACGTCTTGGGTTGACGGTACGCAAACGCAATCCGAGTATCATGATGGCGTTAGCATTTTATTCACCCAACGGTACGCATGATGAAACCTTCATTGGCAACTATGTAAACCTTTATGTGAAAGATGCGTTGGCTCGTGTGAAAGGTGTAGGTGATATTTTTTCTCGTGCGGATGATTTTAGTATGCGTGTGTGGTTGAATCCAGAAAAGATGGCTGCATTGGGCATTACACCTGCTGAAGTGAATGCTGCTTTGCAAGAACAAAACCTTCAAGTAGCAGCCGGAACTATCGGTGGTAATCCTCAACCTGCTGAACAAACATTTGAATACAGCGTGCTTACCAACAGCCGCATCAACACACCGGAACAATTTGAAAATATTATCGTCCGTACAAGACCTGCTGATGGAAGTTTGGTGTATTTAAAAGATGTTGCGAAAGTAGAATTGGGAAAATTTGATTACGGAACGAATGCTTTTGTGAATGGAAAACCTGCGGCATTTTTATTGATGTATCAGGCACCGGGAGCGAATGCATTGGAGACTTACAAAGGTGTAAATGAAGCATTGGCAAAATTGCGTCCCAACTTCCCGAAAGACATCGATTATTTAGTGCCTTTAGAAACAGCGACTGTTGTGGAAGTTTCAATTAATGAGGTAGTGCATACTTTGGTAGAAGCATTGATACTAGTGATTTTGGTGGTGTTCCTTTTCTTACAAAACTGGCGTGCAACATTGATTCCTGTCTTAGCAATTCCTGTTTCATTGATAGGCACTTTTATCTTCTTCAATCTTTTAGGATTTACTATCAATACACTCACACTTTTTGCATTTGTATTGGCAATCGGCATTGTTGTGGATGATGCTATCGTTGTTGTAGAAGCAATACAACATCATATTGACCATAATAAAATGTCGCCGAAAGAAGCCACCATTGCTGCGATGAAAGAAATATCAGCACCGGTTATCGCTATTGCTTTAATACTTGCTGCGGTATTTGTACCGGTTGGTTTTATACCGGGCATCGTTGGTAGATTGTATCAGCAGTTTGCTATCACCATTGCGGTATCGGTTGTTCTTTCTGCATTCGTCGCACTATCTCTTACGCCTGCATTGAGCATGATGCTTTTAAAGCCGACAGATCATGAAAAGAAAAACAAAAATTTCCTAGATCGCTTCTTTGAAAAATTCAATACTTGGTTTCATAAACTCACATTAGGTTATACAAAAAGTGTTGGGCTTTGGATTCGTAAAACGAAGTATGTATTGGTGATGATGGTCGTGTTAATCGTTGGATTGATATTTATGTTCAAAACAAAGTCAACAGGGTTCATTCCATTAGAAGATGAAGGGCGTTTATTTGTCACATACGAATTACCGGAAGGAACGAGTACAACACGAAACATCGCAATGATGAAAGAGATAATGGGACGTGTACAAAAACTGGAAGAAATAGATGTAGTGGGCGGTTTAGCCGGTTTGAACATCATCAGTTTCAGCAACAAATCCAATGTGGGTACCATGTTCGTGAAGATGAAAACATGGGACGAACGTAAAGGTGCAGAGCATGAAACACAAGCTGTTATTAAAAAAATCATTGCAGCCACCAAAGACATTAAAGAAGCACGTATTATGCCGATAGCCCCTCCTGCAATTCCAGGTTTGGGTGCTACTGCAGGCTTTAGTTTTCAGCTACAACAAACAGGAACAACAGATGATGTAAAAAAATTCGAAGAAGTAACGAACAAATTTTTGCAGACTGTCAGTTCGCAACCTGCAATTGGAAGGGCTTTTACATTTTTTAATTCCCGGACACCAAGCTATCAGGTAGATGTAGATAAAGAACAAGCAAAGAAGATGGGCGTGAATGTGGCAGAAGTATATTCTACACTTTCCAATTTTTTAGGAAGCAGTTATGTGAATGACTTCAACCTCTACGGTAGAAATTTCCGTGTGATGACACAAGCTGAAAATGTATATAGGGGGGCCTTGGATAATTTGAATACATACTACGTTCGTAATAGTCAAGGAAATATGGTACCGCTTCGTGCGCTTATTACAACAAAAGTCATTGAAGCACCTGCGGTCATTTCTCACTATAACGTTTATCGTTCTGCAGAAATAAACGGAACGCCGAAAGATGGCTACAGTAGCGGCGATGCCATCAACGCCTTGCGAGATGCTGCCAAAACTTTACCCGCAGGTTACAGCTACGAATTTTCGGGAATGAGTAGAGAAGAGATCGCCGCAGGTAGTCAGCAGATCATCATCTTCGCTATATCTATTGTATTTGTATTCTTGTTTCTTGCCGCTCTATACGAAAGTTGGTCGGTACCGTTTTCGGTATTGTTGGCCGTACCAATCGGTGCATTCGGTTCTATCCTCACACTCCTACTATTACCTAAACTCTCCAACAATCTTTACGCGCAAATCGGATTAATTACACTCATTGGTTTGGCTGCGAAGAATGCTATTCTCATTGTTGAGTTTGCTAAAGAACGTGTAGATGCCGGAATGGATGTGGTGCATGCTACGCTTTCTGCTGTGCGCTTACGTTTGCGTCCTATCATCATGACTTCACTTGCATTTATTCTCGGTGTTGTACCATTGATGCTTGCAACCGGTGCTGCTTCCGTAAGTCGTCAAACCATTGGCTGGACAGTGTTTGGAGGAATGTTGGCGGCTACTTCATTAGCAATATTTGTGGTGCCTGTTCTTTATGTACTCATCACAAAGATCAGTTATGGTAAGAAATTAAAAGAACTGGAAGCAAAACATTTGGAAGAAGAAAATATTGATAAAAGAGTCACGGATAGTTTGAGCTAAAGATTAATACATCAATATACGTTACTACCTTTGCTTCATGAAAAATTTGAGAGAATTGAGTTTGGATGACTTGCAGTTGCTGATGAAAGAATGGGAAGAACCAAAATTTCGTGCGAAGCAAATAGATGAATGGCTTTGGAAAAAGTTTGTAGGCGGCATAGATGAAATGAGCAATCTTTCTAAAGCTCTTAGAGAAAAACTCAACGCTCATTATTTCATACCTAAAGTACAGATACACCATACGCAACACAGCAATGACGGTACTATAAAAAACCGAATGGTACTACATGATGGGCATTATATTGAAAGTGTATTGATTCCTACTGATAAACGAATGACGGTCTGTGTTTCTTCACAAGTGGGTTGTTCTTTATCATGTAAGTTTTGTGCTACAGGATACTTGCCTCGTAAAAGAAATTTAGGTTTTGATGAGATTGTAGACCAAGTGGTGGAA
>CBFGYQ010000050.1:0-9870 GCA_965652995.1 uncultured bacterium | reverse complement strand
CCTAACTAAAACCCGTTGGTACTGTTTTTGTAAATTACCTGCACATGATAGTAGGAACTTGTAAAATTGAGCTTAAATGAAACCCTCACGTGTCTTAATTGTTGATGACGAGATAGATTTGGCACATTTGCTAAAACAATATTTTATAAAACGAGATTTTCAGGTATATGTTTGTCAGGACTTGAAGGGTGCGCTTTCTATATATCAAGAATTTAAACCTGATGTACTGTTTTTAGATAATAATTTACCCGATGGACATGGTTGGGAGATAGCTCCTGAACTTGCAAAAAAATATCCAAATACAGAAATATTTCTAGTAAGTGGATATGAAACACGCGCTCCTAAAATGCCGGAAAAATCTAAATTTCATGTTATTGAAAAACCTATTAGCTATAAACAGTTGGATTTGCTATTAGATAATCGTGGAGCTTCACCAAGAATGGAAATGATATAGAAACTAATCTAGTACTATTCCTTTTACTTTTAGATATCACCTCTTCTTATCAAGCCCAACAAAATTGATATAATGGCTATGACCAATAATATGTGAATAAGACCGGTAGCACTATAATAAAAATAGCCCAATGCCCAACCTACTATCAAAACAATAGCTACTAAATACAATATACTTCTCATAACAATTTGTTTGTTGTAAGAAACAAAAACATTATGCCAGAATCATGTTGACTTTGGAAGTGCAATGGTAAATACAGTACCAGAGCCTACAACCGATTTCACGTCTATAGTAGCATTGTGCGCTTGCAATATATTGAGTGTTGATGCAAGACCAAGTCCCATCCCATTTCTTTTTTGAGTAAAATAAGGTTCAAACAATTTAGAGATGTTTTCATCGGAGATACCGCAACCATTATCGGCTATTTGTAAGATGGTAAGATCCTTTTCAGATAAAAGACTGATAGAAAGTATCCCTTTGCGCTCCTCCATCGCCTCTATTGCATTAATAACTATGTTCAAAAAGGCAATAGTTAGTTGAGTCTTGTCTGCTACAATATACAGTTTGTCATTAGGGAAATTGATAGCTAACTTCATGTGTTTGAGTGTGAGCCTATCAATAGCTGTTGCGATCACTTCATCCAGTATGTTTTGTAAGATGTGTTTTTCCAACTTTATCTCTGAAGATCTCGAAGCATTTAATAATTCAGTGATAATATCACCTATTCGCTTGCTGTTACGTTGAATAATATCTATATATAATTCTGAATTTTCATCAACAAGTTCTTGTTTCAATTGTTCTGTCGATAAGGTAATGTTGTTAAGTGGGTTTCTTACCTCATGAGCCAAAGTTCTTATTAAACGACCTACTGTAGCAAGTTTCTCATTTTGGAGAGTAGCCTTTTCAACTTTTTTTAAGTTTGTAATATCATGAATTATTCCATGATAGCGAAGCTCTTCAGATAAATTCCGATTCTCAATGACTATGGAAAGTATACAATTTTTCAAGTCTCCAGACTTAGTTTCCATCAGCACTTCTAAGTCTAAAATATCCTTCCCCTTTCGTAAATTTTCTTCAATCACAATCTTGTGATCAGCCTGTTTAATCAAATCAAGAAAGAGGATATTAGCAATTTCTTCTTTTGAATAATGCAGAATATCCTCAACAGCATCATTGATATCAATTATTTTCAGTTGCTCATCAGCAATAAAAAGCAGATCCCTTGATTGTTCAAAGATAGCCCTGTACTTGCGCTCGTTAGCTTTTAACGCATTTATATTATTGCTGCGTTCTATCGCGTAGCGAATACTGCGTTCAAGACCTTCTGTATTTAGTTCAGATTTTATCAGGTAATCAACGGCCCCTAACTCCATCGCTTCCATATCCACTTTTAGGTTACCTCGTCCTGTAAGTAAGATAATAGGTTCTTTGCAATTGCGTTTGCTAGCTTCCTTTAGAAAATCAACTCCGGTATGCCCACCTAATAGATAATCCACAAGGTAAATGTCATACTTGCGACTCTCTAACAATGCAACAGCATCATTATACTTAGGACACCAATCTATAATAAATTTAGAACCAGGAATGCGTCTGATATAGTCACTTGTAATATAATAATCATCTTCATCATCATCCACAATCAATACTCTAGTGCTCTTTTTGGACTTCATAGTACAGTGTTATTATCAGTCCAGATTAAATTCCTTAAACTGCCGCATTTTATTATAGAGTGTTTTGCGATCTATATTGAGGAGTTTGGCAGCTTTACTTTTATTGAAGTTTGATTGTTTCAGTGCATCTAGTATCACATCGTATTCCGCATCTAGGTTAGCTGTTTTCAACTTCTTCTCAAAAGGTATATCTTCTGATTTTCCCGCTTTTTTCCTATTACCACTACCCTTCTCTTCTTCAATATCGTCCATTTCCTCATCATCAAATTGCAGTTTTTTATAGTTAGATATTTCAAAAGGTAAAGATTGTACTTCAACTAATCCTCCATCTGTAAGAAGCGTTGCTCTCTTTACTACATTTTTTAGTTCGCGAAGATTGCCATGCCACACATAGTTTACAAGGATATCGGTCACTTCCTTTGAAAATCCTTTCACATTTTTCTCAAGCTCTGCATTTGTGATCTCAAGAAAATGATTTGCAAATAACATGATATCCTGTTTACGTTTGCGAAGTGGAGGTACCTCAATGCTGAATTCATTGAAACGGTGATACAAGTCTTCACGGAATTTTCCTGCTTTTGCAAAATCCCAGAGGCGCTCGTTGCTGGCAACTATAATACGCACATCAAGTTCAATGTCTTTGTTGCCCCCTACTCTACGCATCTTTCTTTCCTGTACCACACGCAACAGTGATACTTGTATATCATAAGAAAGATTAGCTATTTCATCCAAGAAAATAGTACCGGTGTTCGCAAGTTCAAACGAGCCGATCTTTTGATTAAGAGCACCAGTGAATGATCCTTTTTCATGCCCGAACAATTCACTACCCGCAAGATCTTTTGATAAAGCACCACAATCAATTGCTACAAATGGCTTCGATGCACGTTTACTTTTTTGATGTATCTGCTGCGCAATGGCTTCTTTACCACTTCCACTTTCGCCATAGATGATGATACTAAAATTGGTGGGTGCTACCAATTCAATCTGCTTCATTATATTCAAAAACTCAGGTGTATCTCCCATTACATAACCGTCTCCAGACTTTGTCTTTCCTAGAGGTTTAGCGACACTTTTCTTTACAGCAGGTTCATCATTTGTAGAAACACTTTTGGGTTGTGACACAATTCGTGGTTCTGCATTTAGTGCATTCTTTATTGTTAAAAGTATTTCGTCAGGAAGAAGAGGTTTGGTGACATAATCGTAAGCTCCCATTTTCATTACTTCTACTGCATCCTTCACCTCACTATATCCTGTAATAATAATAACCGGAGCTTGTGGATGTGTTTCTTTTACATGAGCTAGCAAATCTGCACCGGTCATGTCATCCAGTTTAAAGTCACAAAGAACGATGTCAGGTCTGTTTTTTTTCATCCATTCTATTGCTTCCTTTCCTGTCTGTAAAGTTGTTACAACGTAGTTGTTACGTGTGAGGAATCTACTGAGTAATAGACACAAGTCTTTATCATCATCTATTACTAAAATGCTGTTATCCATGGTTCAAAATTGTGTGTTGTGTCTTGTTTAATAATTTGCAAAAGTACGTTTTACGCCCAAACCGAACGGATCTGTGCGATGGGTATTTTCATTTGTTCGCGATACTTGGCTACTGTGCGCCTCGCAATATTATATCCTTTCGAAGATAGTATGTTTACCAATTGCTGATCTGTGTAAGGATGTTTTTTATCTTCTGCATCAATAGCTTCCTGTATCACTGATTGTATCACTTTGTTACTGATCACTTCTCCTTTCTTATCTGCAATCCCTTCACTAAAAAGATCTTTTAAGTATACAAGTCCAAAATGCGTTTCTGCATATTTATTACTTGTGATACGTGAAATAGTAGAAATATCTAAACCTGATTTGTCAGACACATTGCGCAGTACCATTGGTTTTAACGCTCGAATATCTCCTTCTTTGAAATATTCATCTTGTATCTCCAAAATAGTTTGCATGATCTTCATCATCGTTTCTTCACGCTGCTTCACTGCATTTACAAACCATTGTGCCGATTGTAGTTTACTTTTTACATACTGCATGGCACCTCTATCTTTCTTACTTTGTTCTGAAAGTTGTTCAAATAAAGATTGATTAATGAAAACGGAACTAGAGCGTGCGTTGTATAAAGTGACTTGTAAACTATCTCCAAACTTGGTGATGATGTAATCAGGAATAATCGTGTTTTTTACCTCATACTCACTACCACTATCTACAACAGGGTAGAATTTTAAAGTGCCTATAAAGTTGAGAATAATACGCAATTCCACCTCATCAATATGTAGAGCATGATGTATTTTTTCAAACTGGCGGTGAGTTAAATCTTCATAGTGAAATTCTACTAACTTCAATGCAGATTTCACATCAGGCCGTTTGGTATTCATACTCTTAAGTTGAATGAGTAGGCATTCCTGAACATTTCTAGCACCTAGCCCTATAGGATCAAGCGTTTGGACTACTTGTAAGGCTTTAAACATATAGTTTTCTTCAACTACTCGCTGCTTTTGAAAAGCATAATCATCAGTCACTTCCTGCATATCCTTATCCATCATTCCTTGATTATTGAGTATGTCAATAATATATTCGGCAGCGTCCATCATATCTTCCGAAACGTCCATTAATCGCAGTTGTTGCTTAGCTTCATCTTTATAATGCACTCTATTGCCAATTGGCATATTAGGCAGATCTTCCTGACTGAAATAATTTTGATATTCAGTCTTGTAGTCAGGCACATCGTCGTACTTAAATTCTTCCCAGTCAGAAAAATCCTGTCTGTCATCCACCTGTTTTTCGGTAAGATCGTCATCACTATTATCTTCTTTAGCATCTAGAAGAGGGTTTTCATCCATTTCATTGCGTATACGCTGCTCCAATTCAAGATTGTTCAGGAAGTATAAATTCAGCAACTGTATCTGTTGTGGTAATATTTTTAGCTGTTGTTTCTGGCTTTGGTTTTGAGAAAGCATCGATTGTCAGTGTGTATTATTGAAACAATTCTTTGAGACTAGAAAATAAAAATACTGAATAATGATTATCAAGCAATAAAAAATAAAAACATTAATTCATTATTAAATTTAAAATATTTTTAAATACTATACTATTCAATTTTGTAGATGTACTTTAGTATACTAGTTCGCAACAAAACACCATGCCAAACAAAAAAGCTCGTAGAAAATTTCGATTACTTATCTACTCCTTTGCGATTTCTTTTTTGTTTCTAATAATTTTCGCGCTTTATGCATTACGACAAATAGATGCTAATAATCGCTTCTCTTCGCAGGTAGATCATACCAATTCTGTAATCACCGAGTTGTATAAATTGGACATCATCATCAGAGAACTTGATGTCAAAGAGCGAGGTTTTATGCTCACTAGAGACAGTGCGTACCTTACACAACTTAGAGAAGTTCAAAATCAAGTAATACCTTCTACCCAATCACTCAAAAGCCTTGTAGATGATAACAAAACACAACAAGAGCTGTTGACAAAATTGCGTGGTGCCATTTCAATGCGTATAGATGCCATTAAAAACAATTTAAAACATCTAAACGATGCTGATGCAAACACACGATCACAGCATTTTAATGAAGGAAAAGTGTTTAAGGTAGAAGCATTATCCTATTTAAAACAAATGCAAACGAACGAATACAAACTACTTGTAAATCGTTATGAACAGAAAAAAGATTCTGAAAAACTCGCTCAAGATGTTTTACAAACGCTCTTAGTTATTTTCTTTATTGTGACCCTGTTGTTGTTTGTTTTCATCATAAGGCAAATTTATATACGACGTCATTTTCAAGAAGTGTTACAACAAAAAGTTACTGCTCTTGAGCGTACTAACGAAGAACTGGAACAAGTAGCTAATGTTTTATCTCACGACATCCAAGAACCACTTCGGAAGATCCAACTTTTTAGCAATAAACTTTCTTATTCTAACAATGTACAAGAAACAAAAAAAATAATCGAACGTATTAACTATTCCTCCAGTTACATGCAGAAGTTGGTGGAAGACATGGAAGTTTTAGTGGATTTAAGAAAAGACAGTTATGAAGAGCATATCAACCCTAATCGTCTCATTGGAAATGTTGTAGCAAACCTCAATAAGCAAATAAAACATAAACAAGCTACTGTAGAAGTAAAACAATTGCCAACCCTTAAAGGAAACTATAAACAATTGCAACTACTCTTTAAGAACTTAATAGAAAACAGTTTGAAATTTTCTAAAAAGGACAAACACCCTGTCATCATTATTTATTCTGATGAAGAAGAACAGATGCAAGAATATATCAAGATTGTAATTGAAGATAACGGCATTGGTTTTGACAATTCTTATCAGGAAAAAATATTTAAACTGTTCAGGCGTTTGCATTCGCAAGAAGAATACGAAGGAAAGGGAATTGGTCTGCCGCTATGTAAAAAAATAATGAACAATCACAACGGGATCATTAAGGCTAACGGCGTACCGGATCAAGGAGCTATATTTACACTCTATTTTCCAAAAAATTAAGAGAGTCTATTTTGTACAATTTACATTCGGTAACGCTCAACACTTGTGAGGATATAGCTTATGTAGATGAAGGTAAAGGGGAAACTCTATTGTTTGTTCACGGCTTAGCCAGTAGCAGTTTGTGTTGGCACAAAAACATTGAATCTTTAAAGAATCATTACCGCTGTATAGCGATAGATTTACCCGGCAACGGCTACTCCACTTACAAAAATTACGACTATAGCATTAGTTTTTTTACTGAGTGTATCAACGAGTTTATTGAGACTTTGAAGTTGAAAAATGTTTATCTTATTGGGCATTCTTTAGGAGGACAAGTAGCTATAAAATACACTGCTTTACATCCTCAAAATGTGAAAAAATTGGTCTTGTGTGCGCCTGCCGGTTTTGAAACCTTCAATGGTTTTGAAAAGAATATTTACCAAAGCAGTTTTCATTTTTTCAACTTCTTTTCTTCCGACGAAAATAGTTTGGCGAAATCTATAACCACAAGTTTTTATCACTATACGGATCAGGCTGATTCACTTATAGCAACACTGCAAACCATTTTGAATCGCTACCCAAGTGGTGGTTTTCGAAACATGATCGAAAAATGTATTGAGGGAATGCTTGATGAGCCTGTGTTTTATTTGCTTAAAGAAATTAAACAAGAAACATTGGTCATTTTTGGTGAGCGTGATGTGTTTATTCCTAACCGATTAATTCACCCCTACAATACCAAACATATTGCAGAAGAAGGAGTGAAACAGTTGTCCAATGCCAGATTGGAAATGCTTCCTCGTTGTGGACATTATGTGCAATGGGAAAAATATAGAGAAGTAAATGATCTGATAAGAGATTTTGTATAATGCGGTTATTTAATAAATCGTTTTATTTCTCTTTCTGCATCTCTCGATTTTATGGTTTCTCGTTTGTCATGCAGCTTTTTACCTTTTCCTAATCCTATTTCCAATTTAGCAAAACCATTCTCATTAATGAACATTGCTAACGGTACGATCGTATAACCTTTCTCCTTTAATTTCTGCTGCCACTTGCGTAATTCCTTTTTAGTCAAAAGCAACTTGCGTTCACGTATAGGATCATGCCCGGCGTAGCCTGCATTTACATACTCTGCTATATGCAGGCTTTTTATCCAAAGCTCTCCATCGCTAAAAAAACAATAGGCATCATTAAAGCTCACTTTACTTTGTCTGATAGATTTTATCTCAGAACCGGTAAGCATAATTCCTGCAGTAAGCTTGTCTTCTATAGCATACTCAAACGTGGCAGGTTTGTTCTTTATGTAAATTTCGTGAGGCAATTTTGATAGTTGTTAGTTGTTAGTTGTTAGTCGTTAGTGTCCTTCAACTTGACACTAAGCATTTAACACTCAACACTACTTTGTAAACCATTCAATAGTTTCAGATAGTTTTTCTTTCAAATCATGTCTGTCAACTATAAAATCTAGAAAGCCATGTTCCAATAAAAATTCAGAGCGTTGAAAACCTTCGGGCAAATCTTTCTTAATAGTTTCTTTAATAACGCGCGGACCTGCAAAACCAATTAGTGCTTTTGGTTCTGCGATATTAATATCACCTAGCATTGCGTAAGAAGCTGTAACACCTCCGGTAGTAGGATCGGTCATTAGGGATATATAGGGCAATCCTGCTTTGGCAAGCCGTGTAAGTTTTGCAGAAGTCTTTGCCATTTGCATTAGCGAAAAAGCACTCTCCATCATACGTGCCCCACCCGATTTAGAAATAATCATGAAGGGCAATTTATGTTTTATGGCATGGTCAATTCCTCTGCTGATCTTCTCCCCTACTACCGAACCCATAGAGCCACCAATGAAGTTAAAATTCATACATGCGATCACAAGTTCTTTCCCATTTACTTTACCAACCCCCACAGTCATCGCATCTTTTAGTTTGGTGCTTTTTTGCGCGTCATCAAGTCTTTTTTGATAGGGCTTGACATCTACAAAACCCAGCCTATCTTTTGGTGCAATATTTTCGAACAGCAGATGGTGTTTGCCATCATCAAAAATTATTTGAAAATATTCATCAGAGTTGATTCTATTATGGTAATTGCAATTCTTACAGACGTATAAATTATCTTCTATCTCCTTTACTGTCACCGTTGATTTACATTCCGGGCATTTATGCCAAATACCATCCGGTGCTTCTTTCTTCTCTTGTGTAGTGGTTATGATTCCTTTCTTAATTCTTCTAAACCAAGTAGACATATACTATTCGCTTTTAAAACAGTGGGTAAAGATAAAGTAAAATGTTCTTGGGCAATCTGAAACTAATGTGCTATTATCTGCGAATAACTACTTCTACCCTTCTATTAAGATTCTGATTTTCCTCGCTGTCGTTGGGCACAATTGGGTCAGCTTCTCCCCACCCTGTGGCACGTACATTCATCTCATTAAAACCAAGAGCCACTAATTCTTGCATTACAACATTGGCTCTTGTATAAGAAATTTGTTCATTGATCATTGGAGTTCCGGTATTATCGGTATAGCCATTCACAAAAAACAGAGTGCTTGCAGGATTATCCTGTAGCCAAGGCGTCAATTTTTCCAATAGTATTTTCTTGTCTGTATCAGAAAGTTGTGTACTGTTTTTAGAAAAGTGAAGGGTGAAGATCAAACTATCATTTACAGGTGCTACATAATCTCTTGGCAGCATGGTAATATTGTATTCAAAAATGTCATTGGCATTGGCATTCGTCAAATCCAGCTCATCGTCATTGTCTTTATAACCCACACGGTCGGTATGGCAATGATATTTTTCACCAATAGGCAAGGTGATCATAAAACTGCCGTCGCCTCTATTCGATTTAAAATTATAGAGTTCCAACTCTGTAGGTACTTCTTGTACATGAATGCTTGCATAATTAAGCCTATTCTTTGTCAAGCTATCATACACAAAGCCTTTGATCTTGGCAACAGGGGTGGGCAGCAGCGATTCCGGCAAATTCACATAATAGATATCAAAATTACCGGCTGCGCTGTCTCTGTCAGAGGAGAAATACATGGTCTTACCATTTGCTGTCAATGACATGCCATCTTCATCATAAGCTGTATTGATAGGATAACCAAGATTGATGGCTTCTGTCCAAGTTGTATCTGTTTCTTTCTTGCTAAAGAAAAAATCACTTCCGCCCATACCGGGCCTTCCTGTACTGGAGAAATAAAGAGTCGTATTATCCAGATAGATATAAGGAGAAGTTTCATTTCCCTCTGAATTGACATTTTTTCCGAG
>CBFGYQ010000049.1:0-9882 GCA_965652995.1 uncultured bacterium | reverse complement strand
AAAAATAGGTTGCAGCTCCCGATGCACCCAGATTAGTAAAATCTGTAAACTGGATAGTTTTCGGTGCACATTGAGGGATAGTATCGCTAGCTACGAAATTTACAATTGGACTAGGTATGGCTGTAATGGTGTTGCTAAAAGTTGAAGTATTATTTGCAGCATCTGTAACTGTCAGAGTCACATTATAGGTACCAGGATTGAGATATGTAGTGGATGGATTTTGTAGATTTGAAATTGTCCCATTACCTAGATTCCAACTCCAATTAACTGGATTCCCAGTACTTTGATCATTAAATTGAACCAAAATTGGTGAACAGCCCGATGTGATATTTGAATTAAAGTTTGCCGATAATTGAGCATAAGCTACATTGGCATACAAACCAACTAAAGCCGTGCACAACAAAGTGTACAGAAATTTTTTCATACAATTCAGTAAGTTTCTTTTTTTAAAAACTACTTATAGGATTCAATGAGTTATTATTATAATATAATGAAGTTGTGTGTATGTGTGTTGTGGAAACTTTGCAAATATACTCAATATGAAAACAAATTGTTAATCACACATATTTATTTTTTCAAAAGCTAGTTTTTACATCGCTTTTAAATAAGCTGACGTTTATACAATTGTATGGTATTTTCTAAACCATAATAAAGTGCATCACTAATCAGTGCATGACCTATTGACACTTCAAGAAGAGAAGGAATATTTTGAGAGAAAAACTTTAGATTTTTAAGATCAAGGTCATGACCCGCATTAACGCCTAACCCATTGTTGTGAGCAGTATTTGCAGTTAGTATATAATTCTTTATAGCGGCTTTTGGGTCAATGGCAAATTGAGTGGCGTAAGCTTCAGTATATAATTCAACACGGTCAGTTCCGGTATCTTTCGCAGCTTCTGCATGTCTTACCACAGGATCAATAAATAGGGACACTCTAATATTTTCCTTTTTAAATACTTCAATAATACTTGCCAAAAAATTCCTGTGTTTTATTGTATCCCAACCGTGATTGGATGTGAGTTGATTTAATTCATCAGGTACCAACGTCACTTGATCGGGCTTCACATCCAAGACAAGGCTCACAAACTTATCTTCCATAGGGTTGCCTTCTATATTAAATTCTGTAGTGATAATATGACCTATTTCGCGAACATCAGCATAACGAATATGTCTCTCATCAGGACGGGGGTGCACCGTAATACCATCTGCCCCAAATTTCTGACAATCAATCGCAGCTTTCAATACATTAGGGTTATTTCCTCCTCTGCTATTTCTAAGTGTTGCAATTTTGTTGATGTTGACGGAAAGCTTTGCTGGCATGTTAAAATGACTTCTGTTATTAGAATACCAAAGTTATTGTATTTGCCTTTGTAGATTGCTTTATAGGTATCTTTGCCTTTCTCTATAATAATTTTTTTAAGCGCATTATGTTGAATAGGTCGGTAATTATTTTCTCAATTTTTATAACGATGTTAGGTGCATCCTGTAAAAATGACACGCAAGAACAAACAAAAGGTGGCAGCGGAAGAGCCAAAGATGTGAAGGCAGAAGGCTTTGTAGTGAAGCCAGAAGTTTTTGAACAGGAATACAAGGCAAGCGGAACCTTATTAGCAAATGAAGAGATAGAAATCCATCCGGAAATAACAGGTCGCGTCACCAAAATTCATTTTACGGAAGGCAGTTATGTACATAAAGGACAAACCTTAGTGAGCCTTTTCGATGCAGATATTTTGGCGGAGATACAAAAATTAAAAAAGCAAAAAGCTTTGCAGCAAAAACTCATGCAACGCCAAAAAGAACTAGTGGATATTGGTGGCATCAGTAGACAAGATTATGAAACCACACAAACCGGGATCGCGACTATTGATGCAGATATTGATGTACAAGAAGCAGAACTTCGTCGCACCAAAATAGTCGCACCATTTGATGGCATTGTGGGCATTCGCAGCATCAGTACCGGTGCTATTGTTTCGCCAACTACTACTATCGCTTTGCTTCGTCAAGTCAATCCATTGAAGATGGATTTTTCTGTTCCCGAGCAATATCATTCTTACATCAAAACCGGAAAGTCTGTTTTCTTCACCGTCACAGGTATAGAAGGAAATAAAGTAGGCACGATTAAAACCGTTGATCCAGGCGCAGACATGACTACTCGTACTGTAAAAATTCGTGCTACCGTTCCGAATTCAAATCGTGAACTAGTTGCAGGTTCATTTGCTGAAGTGATGATCCCATTTCAAAGTAACAACGATGCTTTGCTCATACCTTCACAAGCGGTGATACCAACTACGAGAGAGAAAAAAGTGGCATTGGTAAAAAATGGAAAAGCAGAACTAGTGACCGTAGAACTTGGTGCAAGAACAGAAGATAAAGTGGAAATAGTGAAAGGGTTACAAAACGGAGACACGGTTCTTACCACAGGTTTGATGCAGGTAAAGCAAGGCATGGATGTGACGATAACGAAATTGAAGGGTTGAGAAAACAAACTACCTTTATTGTATGACTGAAAAGCCCAAACCTATATTTGAGAAACGCATTTTTTGGGATGTGAATTTTGAAAACTTAGACTATGATGCGAAAGCTGCTTTCGTGATAGAGCGCGTGTTTGAGCGGGGTGATGTGGAAGATATACGGCAATGCAGAAGATATTATGGAGATGAGAAAATTACAAGTGTATTGCTTCAAGCAAAGTATCTTCCTAAAAGACGGTTATACCTTGCAAGTGCTGTTATTAATAAACCTATTGAAGCTTTTAGATGCTATACACTTCAACAGTCAATGCCGTCACTCTTTCCTTATTAAATGAGTTGATGAGGTTGTCTTTTCTTAATGACTACTCATTAGTGGGCGGCACGGCTTTAGCATTGCAATATGGACATAGAGAGTCAATTGATTTAGATTTATTCACTACTGAAAAATTAGATTATAACGCAACAATAGAAGCGTTAAAACAGCACTTTGGAAATCGTTTTTTTTATGAGGGCAATTACTCCAATTTTGGAATTTTCTGCTATATAGATAACATCAAAGTAGATATTTTACGCTACCCTCATGCACGAATAGCCCCATTAATTATTTCAGAAGACGTTCGTATGTATGACAGTAAAGACATTTCTGCAATGAAGATTCAGGCAATATTAGGAAGAGGAAGAAAAAAAGATTTTTGGGATATATATGAACTGTTAGACCATTACACCGTAAAAGACATTATCTCTAATCATAAACAAAAATACCCCGACCAAATGCTCCTCATATCCATACCACAAGCTCTCACCTATTTTGAAGATGCGGAAGCAGGTGAAGAACCAGTGAGCTTAAAAAATCAAAATTGGGAAAACATAAAGACCTTTATCAAGCAAAAAGTAAGTGAGTATTTAAAGTGATTGTTGTGAATAAGAAAAACATAAACAACACAATCGTGCTTGGCAAGAACACCAAACGTGGCAACAAACTAAAAAATCATCTTATTAAAAAAGTATTCGCCATTCGTATTTCGCTAATTGCTCTTTTAACAACAACTCTAATATACGGTTCATGTAATCAAAACCAGGGCCATAACTCTCGTAATGATTGGGATAAAAATAACATTCGAAAAATAAATAGCGATGACACTGATTATAAAATTGCAATAAAAATTGCCCAAGAAAATATTGACATTTTCGATTCAGTTTTTCGAACAGTAGATACAAACTTGCGATTTTTAATAAAGAAGAAGTTTTCTGATGGCGAAATAATAGAGCATATGTGGGTAATAGTAGATAGCTTTTCTAAAGGGAAATACTATGGCATTCTTGATAACATACCTAATTGTTTGGGAAACATTCATTATCAGGGTAACGTAGAAATTGAAAGAATAGAAATAGAAGATTGGATGATTTACGAAGGCAATACTTTACTGATAGGTAATTTTATTTCTAACGAGTTGCATGATGAGTAAAAGACAATTTTTTCTATGCCCCACTACAGCATACATCCTATATCACGCATTAGGTGATTCTAAGACTTCAATACCAACCATTAAAAATCATGGTATTTTTGCTTGGCAGCACAGTAGCAATCAGTTTAATAGATAGACCGTCGCAATCACCCTGTGATTGATTGCGACTGGCTTTTTGCCTACTTTTTTGCCAAGAAAAAAGTAGGAACAACAATATGAAATCATTCAACGTACCCGTCCATTATAGAAGTCCGCTCGTAACTGCCATAAAAAAGCAGCGCAAAGAAGCGGACAAAATGAAGAAAGATTTTACACCTACGATTCTAAATATCGGCTCGTTGCAAATCATACTTGCACGCCATTTTGGGTTTTGCTATGGCGTAGAAAATGCGATTGAAATTGCTTTCCGTGCTGTAGAAGAAAATCCTGATAAGCGTGTTTTTCTATTGAGCGAAATGATCCATAATCCCGGTGTCAATGCAGATCTTCAAGCACTGGGCGTACAGTTCATCATGGATACTTCCGGCAAGTTGTTGATAGACTGGGATGAATTGAACGAAAACGATATTGTTATTGTTCCTGCATTTGGTACTACTATAGAATTAGAAGAAAAACTTCGCGCTAAAGGCATTGAGCCGTCACACTACGAAACCACTTGCCCGTTTGTAGAAAAAGTTTGGAATCGCGCAGAGAAAATCGGCAAAGAAGGTTACACTATCGTCGTACACGGCAAACCAAAACATGAGGAGACAAGAGCAACATTTTCACACAGCCGTGCACATACACCAACAGTTGTGGTAAAAGATATGAACGAAGCAGAGCATTTGGCAAAATTCATTGTAGGCGAATTACCACAAGAACACTTTTACAACGATTTCAAAGGACAATATTCAGAAGGATTTGATGTAGAAAAAGATTTGCAAAGAATTGGTGTTGTCAATCAAACGACCATGCTTGCAAGCGAGACACAAGGCATTTCCGATTATCTGAAACAAGTGATGATTAGCAAGTATGAACTTACTACTGAAAACATCAACACTCGTTTTGCGGATACACGTGATACACTTTGCTACGCTACCAATGACAACCAAAGTGCTGTTCAAGCAATGCTACAAGTAGAAGCAGATCTCGCAATCGTCATAGGCGGTTATAACAGTTCTAATACATCACATTTGGTAGAATTGTGCGAAGAAAAACTGCCTACCTATTTTATCAAAAATGAAGACTGCATCATCTCAAAAAATGAGATCAGTCATTTCGATTGGCACAAACATGAAGAAAAGACAACACATGGTTTCTTGCCAGAAAAAACCAACTTGAAAATCATCATCACTTCAGGAGCTTCTTGCCCCGATGCGTTGGTAGAGCGTGTGATAGACAGATTAGCTATTCTCACAGCCAACAATGTGGAACTTGGAATATTGGAAGAAGAGTGGAATGTTTCTTAATCAAGTAATTCTTGTTTCTATCTTTATTAAATGTCCGACACAAAATTTCCTGTAAAACTTTCCCTTCGAATTGATTGGAGCGAACTAGACTATTTCGGGCATGTAAATAATGTTTCTTTCTTCAAATACATTCAAGCAGCAAGAGTGAATTACTGGGAACATATCGGGTTGTATCAATCATTTTTGAAAACCAATATGGGGCCTATGTTAGCATCTTGCAAATGCGACTTCAAGCAACCGTTATTTTATCCGGGTGAAGTGATAATTCATTCACGGATTTCCTTTATCAAGAATACAAGTTTTGGTATATCACATCAGTTGTTTAACTCAAAAAATGAGATCGCTGCCGTTGCGGAAGACGTAATGGTAATGTTTGATTTTACAAAGGAGGAAAAAGTTCTTTTTCCTGAAGAATTCAAGAAAAAAATAGAAAAATTGGAGAAATAACCTCGCCAATTTTGGAACTTAGAATTTGAAACATGGAATTTGGAATTTGAAACATGGAATTTGAAATTTGAGCTCTCATGTCCCAAAAAGGTAAAATAATCAATGATCCGGTCTATGGATTTCTTCATTTTCCGGAACCCGAAATATTACAGATCATTGAGCATCCTTGGTTTCAACGGTTAAAAAACATTAAGCAAATGGGAATGGCGCATTTGGTCTATCCCGGTGCTGTGCATACAAGATTTCATCATTCTTTGGGTGCTTGCCACTTGATGGGCAAGGCGTTGGAAGAGCTAAAACAAAAAGGAATTCATCTTGACAAACAAGATTGCCTTGCTGCACGTATAGCGATTTTGCTGCATGATGTGGGTCACGGACCATTCTCTCACGCACTTGAACATTCTTTAGTGGAGGGTATTTCTCACGAAGCAATTTCCATGATGATGATGAAAAAACTGAATAAAGAAATGAATGGGAAACTTACAGAGGCTATCCAAATTTTCGACCATGCATATCCGAAAAAATTTTTACATCAATTAGTTTCCAGTCAGTTAGATGTGGATAGAATGGATTACTTGAACAGGGACAGTTTTTATAGTGGAGTTTCTGAAGGTATCATCAGCCATGATAGAATATTACAGATGCTTACCGTTATAAATAACGAATTGATGGTGGAAGAAAAAGGAGTGCATTCTGTAGAAAAATTCATTATTGCTCGTAGGCTCATGTACTGGCAAGTTTATCTTCACAAAACAGTTTTGGGTGCAGAAATGTTGTTGGTGAATATTTTAAAAAGAGCCAAGCAACTATCAGAAAACGGAGAAAATTTATTTACCACACCTCCACTCAAGCATTTTTTATACAACCGTTTTAAGAAAAAAGACTTTGAAACCGAACCTACACATTTGGCATTTTATGCTATGCTTGACGATGCAGATATTTCTACTGCAATCAAAGTTTGGCAAAGCCATGACGATAAAGTTCTTTCAACACTTTGCAAAATGATGGTGCAGCGAAAACTATATAAAACGGTACTTAGTTCGCAGCATTTGGATGTATTGAGAGGTGAAAAACTGGAGCAATTTCAAAAACAACATCCGAGTTTTACAAAGAAAGAGCTGGAATATTTCGTCTTTACAGGAACGACCGAAACAAGCACATACAACACAGAAGATGAAAGAATAAACATGGCGATGAAGAATGGAACAGTAAAAGATATCTCTGAAGTGGATAACGCACTTGTGACGCAGACACTTGCCCGACCCGTTCACAAAAATTATATTTGCTACACGCCGCCGGATTATAAATTTTTATAAACAATAATTTAGCTTGTTTTGTGTTAAATAGAAACGCTTAATTTCATTTTTGCATGCAATTCACCGCACTACAAATAGCCACACTCGTAAAAGGAAAAATAGAGGGCGATCCAGATGCTAAAGTAACCAAGGTATCGAAAATAGAAGAAGCCTCTGAAGGTTCTTTGAGTTTTGTAGCAAACCCCAAGTATGAAGAATATTTGTGCGATAGCCAAGCTTCTGTCATTATTGTCAACGAAACTTTAATTCTTTCAAAACCGGTGGAGGCTACACTTATTCGCGTGAAAGATGCATATATGGCATTCGCTTTTTTGTTGGAGAAGTACAATGAGATAATTTCTAAAACAGGAAAAAACGGAATTGAGCAACCCTCTTTTGTTTCCAAGTCTGCCTCAATAGGAAAGGATGTTTACATAGCTGCATTCGCGTATGTAGGTGAAAATGTGATTATTGGTGACAGAGTGAAAATTTATCCCGGCTGTTATATTGGTGACAATGTGGTCATCAATGAAGAATCTATTTTATTTTCTGGGGTAAAGATTTATAATGATTGCTCGGTGGGTAGTCGCGTAGTGATCCACTCAGGAACGATCATTGGTGGCGATGGTTTTGGGTTTGCTCCGCTAAAAGATGGGAGTTATAAAAAAGTACCACAAATTGGTAATGTGATTATTGAAGATGATGTGGAAATAGGTGCCAACACAACGATAGATCGTGCTACAATGGGTTCTACTTGTATCAGAAAAGGCGTGAAATTGGATAACCTTATACAAATTGCCCATAATGTAGAAATTGGAGAAAATACCGTGATAGCAGCACAAACAGGCGTTTCCGGAAGTACGAAAATTGGGAAGAATTGTATTATTGGCGGTCAAGTAGGCATCGTAGGGCATATTCATATCGCAGACGGCACACGCATCAATGCACAAAGCGGACTTTCTAAATCTGTAACCGGAAATAATATCGCTTTAAACGGCTCTCCAGCCTTCGATTATAAAAGTTCTCTGAAAAGTCAGGCAATTTTCAGAAATTTGCCCGACCTCAACCAACGAATTATTAAATTGGAAGAGACCATTGAGCAATTAACAGCAATGTTAAATCAAACAATTTCTGTAAGTAAGTAGTATATTGGCGTACAGAAATTGAGCGACAAAAACTGAAACTTTGCAGAAACAGAATTCTTCTAACCAACATACGCTTAAAAATCACCTCACTCTATCGGGTGTCGGTTTGCATACAGGTCAGCAAGTGAATATGACCATGAAGCCCGCTAATCCTGGCTTTGGCATCCGTTTTCAGCGTACAGATCTTCCCGACCAACCAATTGTAAAAGCAGATGTGGACTATGTAGTTGACACTTCTCGTGGCACTACTTTAGAACATAACGGTGCTCGCGTAAGCACAGTAGAGCATACACTTGCGGCTTTGGTAGGCATGGGTGTTGATAATGTATTAATTGAATTGGACGGTCCAGAAGTACCGATAATGGATGGAAGTTCCAAAGAATTTATTGCAGCGATAGAAAAAGCAGGTGTTGAGGAACAGCAAGCCCGTCGTGTGGTTTACACCATAGATCAAAACATTCATTATTACGATCCTGAGAAAAATGTTGATATGTTAGCTGTTCCGGCTAGCGATTATCAGATCACAACGATGATCGATTTCAACTCTCCGGTATTAGGTACGCAACATGCTGCATTAAAGCACATTTCAGAATTTAAAAAAGAGATTGCTCCTTGCCGCACCTTTGTTTTTCTTCATGAGTTGGAATATTTGCTGGATAACAATCTTATAAAAGGTGGTGATATCAGCAATGCCATCGTTGTAGTTGATAAAGTGGTGAAAGAAGACGAACTAGAACGTCTAGCAAAAGTCTTCAAAAAGCAAAAAATAGAAGTGAAGCATGAAGGCATATTGAATAATATCCAATTGCATTACCCTAACGAAGCAGCCAGACATAAATTATTGGATGTGGTAGGAGACCTTGCTTTGGTGGGTGTTCCCGTGAACGCACACATTATCGCCAGTCGCCCCGGACATGCCACAAACGTAGAATTTGCCAAAAAAATAAAACAGTATATCAAAAAGAATAAACATCTCGCAGACATACCTCAGTATGATCCCAATCGAGAAGCTATTTACGACATTACTCACATCGAAAAATCGCTGCCGCATAAGTATCCTTTCTTATTGGTAGATAAGATCATCGAACTTTCTGACGATCATGTGGTGGGTATTAAGAATGTTACGTTCAACGAACATTATTTTCAAGGACACTTTCCTGGAAACCCTGTAATGCCGGGCGTTTTACAGATAGAAGCTCTTGCACAAGCAGGTGGAATCTTAGCGTTAAATAATTACAGTGATCCTGAAAATTACGACACCTATTTTATCAAGATAGACAAAGCGAAATTCAAACAAAAAGTGGTTCCCGGCGATACATTGATATTGAAACTGGAACTAATGAACCCAATACGAAGAGGAATTTGTGAGATGAAAGGACAGGCGTATGTAGGAAATAAACTAGCTACTGAAGCCGAATTGGTGGCTCAAATCGTAAGAAAAGACAAAAAATGATCCATCCTCTTACCTACATACACCCTGATGCCAAAATTGGTCCCAATGTAAAAATTGATCCTTTTACCACCGTTCACAAAAACGTGGAAATAGGAGAAGGCACTTGGATTGGCTCTAATGTAACCATCATGGAAGGTGCACGCATTGGTAAAAACTG
>CBFGYQ010000048.1:0-10032 GCA_965652995.1 uncultured bacterium | reverse complement strand
TACTTGCTGTAGCTGTTGAAACTGGTGAGCTGTTTACAAACCATTGATATTGTGGATTGCTGCCACCATCAGTAACGTTAGCTGTAAATGTGATAGGTACACCTGCGCAAGTCAGAGTTGTATTTGCCGTGATTGCAATGTCTGCGGTAAGTGTAACCTGTTGGATAGTTATCGTATTAGATGCAGCATTGGCTGGAGAAGCACAAGATGAATTAGAAGTCAACTCAACTGTTATAATATCTCCATTATTTAATACCGAAGAGAATGTGTCACTATTAGTTCCCATATTATTACCGTTCACTTTCCATTGATAAATCGGCGCAGTGCCTTGATTGGTAGCCGTAGCTTTAAATACAAGTGTTTGTCCTGCACAACCAGGGTTTGTACCTGATTGTAAAGCGATTGAAACTGTTGGAGGTACAGTTGCAGCTCTCTGCACTACAATTACATTTGATATTGCACTATCTATTCCACACGCACCTACAAATTTCATTTTCACGCTAATTGCATCGTTATTAATAAGGTTTGGTGTTGTGAAAGTACTTCCTGTATTACCTGTAGGATTGTTGTTCAAAAGCCATTGGTAAGTAGGATTTGTAATACCTGCACCCTGAGTAGCAGTAAATGTGAGTGGAGTAAAGAAACATGAAGGATTACCACCTTGAGTTAAAGCAATAGTGACAGCACCCGCAGCAGGACCACCACCACGTATTATGATTGAATAATCTTCAACTTGTCCGTTAGTAAGTTGACTGCAAGAGGTGATATTTGCGATAGGAGAGTTATCTGCTACAACGCGCATACGCAAAGGAACACAACTGATTAATGAAGGAACTGTTAGAACTGTAGGTACAGCATATTGAAAACTATGGTTTTCAGCAAATTGAGTTCCAACATGACTGTAAATTTCTTCACTTGTTTGAAAAGTACCATCGTTATTATAATCTACAAATACTTTTACATTCTGTGTACCGCCACCTGTTGATACAGAAAAGTTGTAAGTATTTCCCGCGGTAATGTCAGCCACGTGTTTACAAGTATTATCTATATAATGCTGGTTTCCGTCGCCGGTATAGCCGCTTGATGAAACACCCATATAAGTGAGGCTTGCATCAGAAATGGTAATGTTTCTAGGACCTCTGTTGCCTGCTGTATTTGTAATGCCAGAAGGATTACATGTAGCAACAGCAGGCGTAGTGCCAATTGCTGTTGCTCCTAAAGAACTGATAAGACTTGCTCTATCTGAGTTTAACATAGCCGCCATAATTCTGTTGGATTGTCCAGGTGTAAATCTTAAATCAGGACAATTGGAGTAATCCATCATATTTTTTACGACATTTCCCAAAGGAGCGTTTGGTGTCACGCAAGTATTGGTTGCATTGGGTGCACAGTTGAATGGTGAGCGAATATGTGGGTCTGTATCGCAAACCTCATCACCGGTAGTAGCACAAGGTCCACTAGGAGGACAAGTAGTACCACCGGCATCACCCTGAAACGTGTGATATACACCCATGGCATGTCCTATTTCGTGAGGAAGTGTATTTTCTCCTGCATTTGCTGAATAAGCAAGCATTACCGTACCGTCTATATTAGCACCTGCACCGGGAAAATAAGCATAGCCAGCTGTAAATGCAGAAGTAGAATTAAAACCATCTTCACCGTCTATCTTGTTCACAATCCAAATATTATAGTACTCAGTATTCGGCCAAATACTCATGGCTTTTACAACAGGATCATCTTCACCGGGTTCTATACCAAAATCGGTAGTGATACCATCTGCCAAATAAGTTGCAGATTGTGCACCCGCATTCATGCGTACTATGCCATTGGTGGTATTACAAGAAGGATCACGTTGTGCTAAAGCAAATTGAATTGGAATGAAAGTCCCTCCATTGCTTGTATTAGGATAAGCCGGCCAAGTTGCTGAAAATGTTTGATTTAGATAATTGACCATTGCGATCAATTGTGCATCATCGGGGTTATAATTAGAACCAAGCGCACCACCGGTATGCATCACATGTATTACTAGTGGGATCTGATAAACAGGTCCATTAGGTGTGTTTACAATAAGTGCATTTGCGTTATTTTGTACAAAATTGGCTGCGTTTTGTTTTATCTGCTGTACACTAGCAGCATAGTTAGGATTAGATAAGAGTAGCTTTTGGTGTGATTTATCAAACCCACATTTTTGTGCAAATGCAGCATTTAGACCTACCAAAAAACAAAAAGCAAGAAAGGTAATTTTTCTCAACATATAAATTGTTTGTATGTTTTAAGTAATAGCCTGTAAATATAAATGTTTATTAACGAAATGCTAAAGAATATAGAAAGCACTGAAAAAATTTAAAACTTGAAATACATCAAAAGAATCATTATAAAAAGAATTTTCGCATTTTCTACGGTACTGTATTATTATTTGCATTAAATCCTATCTTTGCCCACTTTAAAATTTTACATATCATTATAATTTCCGAGTACCTATGCAACTAAAAGGGTTGGTAAAATTCTTTACCGCAGCGTTGATTCTGATCTCTCTCTATCAATTATCATTTACGTTAGTAGCGCGCAATGTAGAGTCTAAAGCCGAAGCAAAAGCAAAACAAATAGTTCGTGCAACAAATCCTGACGCCAAAGGACAAGAGTTGAAAAAACTGGAAGATGTTCAGTTTGATAAGATCACTGATAGCATGCAAGGCGAAACAGTCTACAACTTTTTGGGTTTGAAGAAATACACCCTTCAGGAAGTGAAAGAACAAGAATTGAACTTGGGTCTTGACCTTCAAGGTGGCATGAACGTAACGCTTGAGGTAAGTCTTGATGAGTTGGTGCGCTCTATGAGTAATAACCCGAAAGATGCTGCATTAAATAAAGCAATTGCTGATGCTGATAAAGCAAAAGCTAATAGCCAAGCTGATTTTGTAACGCTTTTTGGACAAGCTTTTGAAAAAAATAATCCCGGTACCAAACTAGCGTATCTATTTACCAAACCTTCTGAGAAAGAAATCACACTTAACTCTACCAACGAACAAGTACTTTCTAAAATTCGTAAGGAAGGTAAAGACGCAATCGGTCGTACACACAAAGTATTGCTTACACGTATCGATAAATTTGGTGTAGCACAGCCGAATGTAAACCTTGACCAAAATAAAGGTATCATCACTGTAGAACTTGCTGGTGTACGTAATCCGGAGCGTGTTCGTACTTATTTACAATCTACTGCGAAACTTGAATTTTTTGAGACATACACGAACCAAGAAATTTACGGTGGTTTGATAGCTGGTGAAAATGCACTTGCTACCATGCTTTCAGGTGGTAAAGTGGATACGGCTGACAATAGTAATGACACAACTACAACTGCTACCACAACAGTTGCCTCTAACGATACAGCAGCAAAAACAAATACTGATACAGGAAGCCTAGCTTCTTTATTAGGGAATGACAAACCTGCAACTGCTACAGGCGCAGCGGCGGGTAAAGATTCTGCATCTGCAGCTATGGAAGAAGCGCAAGCAAAATATCCTATCCGTTCTATGCTTTACATTCCTGAAGAACTAGCAAGCAACCCAAGCCCTATGATTGGTTATGTTGCGAAAAAAGATACTGCTAAGTTGAATGCTTACTTGAATGAAAATGTTGTTAGAAATAAATTCCCTAACAATGTAAAATTCCTTTATGGAGCAGAAGACAGGAAAGCCAAAGGCAACGCAAACGCTCCCTTGACATTATATGCTATTAAAACTGCATCCGGTAACCAAGCAAAACTGGAAGGTGACCGTGTAACGGATGCACGCATGGATTACAATCCTATGAACGGTCAGCCGGAAGTATCTATGGAAATGGATGCGCTTGGCGGACGTATTTGGAAGAAAATGACTGGTGAAAACGTAGGTCGTTATGTAGCCGTTGTGCTGGATGATCGTGTTTATTCTTCTCCTATAGTGAATGGTGAAATTGCCGGTGGTCGCACTTCTATCAGTGGTAGCTTTACAGCAGAAGAAGCGACCGATCTTGCTAACATTCTAAAATCAGGTAAACTTCCTGCTCCGGCTCGTATAGTACAAGAACAAGTGGTAGGACCTACACTCGGTGCAGAATCTATTGCTTCAGGTTTCAACGCGATCGTGCTTTCCTTCATCGCCATCTTTGTATTGATGTTGGTTTATTATAGCACAAGTGGTTGGGTAGCAAATATTTCATTAACGTTGAACTTATTATTTACTGTAGGTGTGCTTTCTGCATTACATGCTACGCTTACATTACCGGGTATCGCAGGTTTGGTGTTAGGTATTGGTATGGCGGTAGATGCCCACGTGTTGATCTTCGAGCGTATCAAGGAAGAATTAGCTATTGGTAAATCACATGAACAAGCAATTGTTGATGGTTACAAACGTTCTTATGCTCCGGTATTGGATGGTCACATCGCACAGTTGATTACAGCCTTCATTCTATTCGGTTTTGGTCTAGGTCCGGTACTTGGTTTTGCTACTACACAGATTTTGAGTATTTCTATCTCGTTGTTCTGCGGTATTCTTGTATCACGTCTTATCAAAGATATTTGGACAAACAAAGGACGTCATTTCAAATACTTCACTCCAATTTCCAGAGCAGTTTTCCAAAGAGCGAATTTCAACTTCATGAAAATGCGGAAGGTCACTTACATCATTTCTGCTGTTATCGTTCTTGCAGGTGTTGCTGCGTTGTTCAATGGATTTGATTATGGTGTTGAATTTGCCGGTGGTCGTAGTTATACAGTGAAGTTTGATAAGCAACATCATGTATCTGACATCCGTGAAAAATTACACAACTACTTCGGTGAATATCCAATTGTAAAAACGATCGGTACAGACAATCAAGTGAATATTACTACTGCATATTTAATTAAAAACAGTGGTTTAGAAATCGAAAAACAAGTACAGCAAAAATTGTATGAAGGGTTGACGAAAGAAGGTTTTGTTCCTGCGGGTACTTCATTAGATGAGTTCAATACGAAGTATGTACAAAGCTCTCAAACAGTATTGCCTACCATCTCGGATGATTTGATCGATGGTGCGAAATGGGCAACTATCATTTCACTGATAGCGATCTCTATTTATATTTTGGTGCGTTTCCGCAAATGGCAATATTCTGTTGGTACGTTTGTATCGCTCATCTTCAACGTGTGCGCTACTATGGCGGTATTCTCTTTCTTAAGAGGTAAAGTACCTTTCGCTTTAGAGATAGATCAACATTTCATTGCAGCGATTTTGACTGTAATTGGTTTCTCTATGAATGATACCATCATTGTATTCGATCGTATTCGCGAATACTTCCGTAAGAATCCGAATGAAGACAAAAAATCGGTTATTAACCGTGCGATTAATGACACACTTCCTCGTACCGTGATGACTTCATTGACTGTATTCTTAGTGGTATTGATTCTATTCATTGTAGGTGGTGAGGTGACAAGAGGTTTTGCATTTGCAATGTTGATAGGTGTTATCACAGGTACCTTCTCTTCTATTTGGGTGGCTGCTCCTACACTAGTAGATATGGATAAAAGTGGTAAACTTTCTCAGGAAGTAGACCATGAAGAGCGTGTGAGAGAGTTGAAAAAACTGGCATAATAAAAAAACGAAAAAGTTATAAACCCGTGCTTGGCGCGGGTTTTTTATTGCAATAGAATATTACATTTGTACATCGCTATGATAAAAAGATTCCTCGAACATTTCGGTACTTTTTCTCTAATGCTGAAGGACGGCATAGCCAAACCCGAAAATGCTAAAGTTTATTGGAAGGAGTTTATGGAGCAATGCAATGATATAGGCATTCGTTCTCTACCTATAGTACTGATTATCTCTGTGTTTTTGGGAATGGTATTGACCATTCAAACAGCCTATCAACTTGTAAGCCCGTTGGTTCCCAAACCTGTCATAGCTGGTATCGTAAGAGACTCTGCAATTTTAGAACTTTCTCCGACTGTTGTTTGTATTGTATTAGCTGGGGTTGTTGGTTCTAAGATAGCCTCTGAATTAGGAAACATGCGCGTAAGCGAACAAATAGATGCTCTTGAAATAATGGGCATCAACACAAAAACTTACCTAGTAATGCCCAAGATCATTGCGGCATTGATAATGGTTCCTTGCCTAATAGTTTTATCAATAGCTGTAACAATTTTTGGTGGATATGTGGCAGGAATGTTTTCCAGCATACTTTCTAAAGAACAATTTCAACAGGGGTTGATCTCCGGATTTTTACCCTACAATATTTTCTTTGCACTCACCAAAGCGTTAGTTTTTGCATTCATACTTTCTGCAGTGCCAGCATACTACGGTTACAATGTAAAAGGTGGTGCTTTGGAAATAGGACGCGCTTCTACAACGTCTGTTGTGGTGAGTTGTATTTTGATCTTGTTGGCAGATTATGTGTTGTCGTTGTTGCTATTGTAGTTAGCTGCATTTTCTTTCAGCAAATGATCAAATACTTGAACATAGTTTTCAGCACATACTTTCATCGAAAATTTTTGTTCAGTAATATGCTCATGATCTACATGCTGTTCGTAAAGATCCTTATCGGTGAGATAATTGCTCATTGCAGTTATCAGTTGCGCTACAATTTCTGATGATGCTCCCGATTGAATGAGTTGTCCAAATTTTTTTCCGCTATTATGGATCATTTCACTAATGCCACCTACATTCGTTGCTATTACAGGAATGCCACCAATAATGTATTCTAAAATGGTTAAAGGAAATGATTCTGCCTTGTATCTACTAGGCAAAATTCCAACATCAAAACTGCGGATGTAGTATAACGGGTCAGCAGCGAAACCTGTGAATATAATGTTCTTATGTTGTTGATATTTCTCTGCGAGTTCATCGAGATAGATGCTTCCTCCTACTAACATAAGCGACACCTCTCTATTGCTAAACGATGACTGAAGTTTTATAAATGCTTCAATAAGTTGTTCCCAACCTTTCTCAGGAAGCCCGCGGCTTACCATACCAAAAACAAAACTATTTGGATCAAGTCCTAATTTTTTCAGCACTTCTTGTCGAATAGCACCTCGTTTTTTTAAGACAACTCCGTTGTAAATAGTTTCCGTTTTAGAAGATAAATCGGGATATCTTTCTAGAATAGTATTCCTGTTGAAATTAGAGACGCATACAATTTTGTCTGCTTTTATTAGAAGCTGATTGTATTCCTTTTTTTCGGAAGCAATATCCATCACATACTCACCATGCTCTGTTATCACTACAGGAATGTTTTTTTCTTTCCATGCTATGCAGCGCTTATCGGAAACTTGGCAATGACTGGATACTATTTCGATGTTGTATTGCTTAAGCACACGCTGATAAACCAGCTTGCTTATGTAGTTGTGAAAACTTTTTTTTATTCCTAGACTACTCAACAATGCATTGATCTTCCAACTAAGAAAATTGAGTCTTGGAAAATCATTCATGGAATGAACTTTTACATTGTTGGTAAAAATTCTTTTTTGCAAAGCTTCATCGCACTCGTAGGGCCAATGGTAAAAGAAAACCACATTGTGTTCCTTGGCCAATTCGTTAGCAAGTTCCATTGCTAGTATTTCACCCCCCACCAACTTTTATACCTAAAGCAGAAACTAAAATATTTCTTCTAGTCATTACTACAAAGCGTTGTGTGTCATTTTGGAGAGGAGGTTAATATAATTATCTGCACAATGTTCTATTGTAAACTGTTTCGATATCTCAAGTGCATTCTGGCTATGATTATGCAAAAGATTTCTGTTTTTGTAGTAAGTGTGAAGGTGCTCTATTATACTTTCTTCGCTAGGACTTGCATCTTTTTTCATTTCTATCAAAAGCCCACAACTTTTGTCACCACGATTTATCACTTCACTGATGCCGCCTAAATTACTCGCTATTACGGGTTTTCCTAAACATATATATTCCAGCATTGTTAGCGGCAATCCTTCGGAAAAACAAGATGGCATCACCCCCACCGAGAAGTTTTTTATATAGTCTGTAGGGTTCTGTGTTTCATCAAAGAAAATAATATTATCGGCTTCTTCTTTTCTTTTTAATTCTTTCAAATATTCCCCACCACCAACAAGTACTAAAAATGTTGTCTGATCTACCTCTTTTGCAAACAACTTAAAAGCATTGATCAGTTGCTGCCATCCTTTTTGTGGAGAACCTCTGCCAATCATACCCACAATAAATGCATCTTTAGGAAGGTTCAATGTTTCTACATCGGTCGTTATTGGTTTGCGAATTCCGTTGTAGATACGTTCAACAGGTACAGTGAGTAGTTCATTGCTATTCTTAATAACCCTTGCATTAGTATCTACATTGAAGTCTCTAGTCACGAATTCTGTTCCGCTTTTTTGTATTTCGGTTTGAGGAACGTACTGATGTGCTCTCTCCAGCAGCGACTTACTGTATTCTGAAACTGCTACGATTGCATTGGCTTTATTTGCAAATGGAATAAAAGATTTGTTGTTGATCTTGATCTGCATATCATAGCCGCCATGATTGGTAATGACAACCGGTATTGTTTTGCTTTTGATTTTGTTCAATCGTGATCGATCCAACCAAAGATCGTGTGTGTTGATGACATCAATTTTGTATTTCTTGATCCAGTAGTTTGTCTTTCATTCTCTCCACCATATCTACGCCAAGCCCCTTAAATAATTTATTGAAATTCCAACAAAGTTTGTTAAGCAGTTTATAGTTGGATAGTGTAAGCAATTTTACATCGCTACTCAAATGCGTTTTTATAGATTCGGGTTTACTTACTCCTTCATATTGATTAAAGAGATAAACGTTTTGCCCTTTTTTAGCAAGTGCCGTTGACAACGACATTGCCAAAATTTGTGATCCGGAATTGTCAAGGCAGTAAGTAATGATCAGAATATTCATCTATAGATGTGATAGTAGTAGAAATTTCTAATTTGCAAAAGTAGAAAGATAATCCTCTAATAATTTAATAAGAACCTTTATAGCAAAGACTTTACAAAAAGTTTGTGTAAAAATGTTTCATCAAAACCATCCCTTCCTCTTAAACCATATCAACATCAAAATAGGAATAGCGAGCATCAACCCTACAGTAATATAAAACCCGGATACTTGATGCGTCAAAGGAATTACATCGAAGTTCATACCGAAGATTCCTCCTATTACCGTTGCAGGAGCCATTAAAGTTGCGAGTAGTGTAAAAACTTTCATCACCTGATTAAGGCGAGTATTGATTTGACTCATAGAAAGATCTTGCAAGTTCATGAGCATATCACGGTGACTATCTACATAATCGTTTGCCTGTGTGATGTGATCAAGTACATCTTTAAAATATTTTTCATTCCGTTCTTCCAATACATTGTTTTCACTTTTTACAATTCCATTCACCATATCTCTTACAGGCATTGTAGAACGCTTTAAAAGCATGATCTCCCTACGCAAAATGCTGATTTTGGTCAATGCGTTTTTTTCTTTGTCTAATAATAAATTGTCTTCGAGCCTTTCAACGCGCTCATTCAATTTTTCGATAATGGAGTAATAACTATCAACGATAACATCAATAAGGGAGTAGCAGAGATAATCGGCCGTATTGTTGCGCAACTTAGGGTTTCCATTTCTCAATTTATCTCTCACAGGATCGAACACATCTCGCTCCGGATCTTCTTGAAAAGAGAGTACAAAATCTTTTCCCACTATGATGCTTACTTGTTCTGTTTCTATAGCTCCTGTTCCATCATTATAGTACAGCATGGGCAGCAGACAGAAAATTACATCTCCTATCTCATCCATTTTAGCACGCTGCCCTTCGCTAAGTATATCTTCTACCAAAAGGCTGTGCACATCATAATGCAAACACAACTCTTCTACTTCATTTTTTTTCAGCCCATCTACATTTATCCAGGTTACTTTTTCTTTTTCATCATATTTGTAACAGTCACTTTCATCTGTAGTTTTATTTTCACTAAGTACGGTATTATTGTAGTTGAATATTGCGTAAACAGAATGTGCCGGTTGTTCCCTTTGAGAAATTTGATTGGCAGGATTGAATTGAGGGGTA
>CBFGYQ010000047.1:0-10157 GCA_965652995.1 uncultured bacterium | reverse complement strand
GATAATGAGAGTAACAAGCGCGATCTATTAAAAGGAAAGTTTCAAAATATAACGTTAGAAACAAGATTATTGCATCATTATTCTTTATTCAATTTAAGAAATACATTGGCTTCGGGCATTCGTTTATACAAGGGCAACGGCAATAGCAAACAAGGCAATGTATTAAATGGCAGCGGAGCTAATTTTGAATTCAATAACGAAACAGAAATTCTCAATCAATATAGTTTTCCCAATTACAACGCAGCAGGGTTTGTAGAACAGATCATCCGCATCACTGATAAATGGAATATCACACCGGGTGTACGTTTCGAATACATCAGAACAAAAGCAGATGGCTATTATGTCAATCAAGTAGTTGATCTGCGAGACAGTATAGTTAGCAGTAACAGCCATGTTATTCAAAGGATTTCACCACGAACTTTCTTAATTGGTGGAATAGGTAGTAGCTATAAACCTAATGACCACACCGAATTTTATGGTAATCTTTCTCAGAACTATCGTAGCGTAACTTATAACGACATGATGATCGTGAACCCATCTTTTGAAGTGGATAGTAACATCAAAGATGAACGAGGCTGGAGTGCAGATCTAGGTTACAGGGGAAAGATGAAAAATGTTTTTCGATTTGATGTAAGTGGATTTTTCTTTAGATATGATAATAAAATTGCAGAGTATGATGCAAAGCGTGGTACAATGGTGATTAGGAAACGAGGCAATGCAGGTATAGCGCATGTGTATGGTTTGGAGAGTTTATTGGAATTGGATGTATTGCGATTGTGGAAGGGAGTTTCAGAAGACTGGAACGCTACTGTTTATTCAAACTTCTCGTATACAAAATCTAAATTCATCAAAAGCCCTGTTGCAAATGTTGTAGGAAAGCGGTTGGAATATGTACCTACAGTTAATTGGCGTGGCGGCTTGCAGGCGAGTTATAAAAGTCTAAAAGCGAGCTATCAGATTAGTTATCTCAGCGAACAATTTAGTGACGCTACGAATGCAAAAACAACCAATTTTAGTGCAGTCAATGGAGTGGTTCCCGCCTATTATGTGATGGATATTTCTTTGGCTTATGGTTGGAAATGGTTGATTATCGAAGGCTCAGTAAATAATTTGACCAACAAAATGTACTTTACTCGTCGTGCTACAGGATATCCCGGTCCTGGCATTATACCAAGCGATGGGAGGATGTTTTACATGACGGTAGGAGTGAAATTGTAATATGTAAAAAAGACTACTTAATAAAAAGAATAGCTCTTAAGAATAGGCAATGTTATTTGGATATAGAAGAAAAATGCTAAGGAAACACGATCGTAAATAAATACGCGCACAAGTTCACCAATAACACAATACCGTAAAGAAGGTTTGTTTTTCCTTTACTTAAGACCAGCATTACTGTGAAGATGGATAGCCCGAGTAGCATAGTAGCTTTGATGTCTAAGCCCAATTGCAACTCCAAATCCAAAATATTACACACCACAGCTACAGAAGGTATGGTGAGTCCGATACTGGCAAGTGCAGAACCCAAAGCTAAATTCAGGCTGGTTTGAAGACGGTTTTTACGTGCTGCCTGAAATGCTGCGATGCCTTCAGGAAGTAACACTACCGTGGCTATCACAACACCGACCAAAGATTGTGGCAGGTTGGCAGATAGTATTATGTTTTCTATTGTAGGTGAAAGCTTTTTGGCAAGTAATACCACTATTCCTAAACAAAGTATTAAGAATACAAGACTAACTAATGCGGTCTTTTTTGAAACATTCGTGTCATGAATAGCTACATCACCATCATTGTCAGCGTCTTCAGCAGAAGATAAAAAGTAGTCGCGATGACGTACAGTTTGTGTCAGTAGAAATCCTCCATAAATAACAAGGCATGCAATGGAAACAAAAACCAATTGTTGCTCGCTATAAACCGGTCCGGAAATGGTGGTGGTGTAGTTAGGCAGAATAAGTGTAAAAACAATAATGGCAACAAGGCTTACCAAAGCAGTATTTGTACTATCCTTAGAGAAAAATTGTTCATGATGTTTTAACGCTCCTACCATAAGGCATAAGCCCAAGATGCCATTAAGAATCAGCATTGTAGCAGCAAAAACCGTATCACGCGCCAATGTACTCGTATCATTTCCTCCTGCGATCATCAATGAAATAATAATAGCAACCTCTATAATAGTAATAGCTACCGCAAGTATGATAGTACCAAATGGTTCTCCTACTCTATGAGCTACGATTTCCGAATGATGTACTGCTGATAGTACGGTTGCGATAAGAAGAATGCACGCTACGATTATAAAGAATGTATTGCTATCCAGAAGTCCGGAAAAGAAAAGCATCCAACTAAGTATTGGAGAAACTATTGTCCAGCTTAGGTTACGTATCATTTTGATCGCCATAACATTTGTTTTAAATATCCATTCTTATTTGCACAATCTTGGTAATTATACTTGTTATCAACATACTATCCTAAAAAATCTCAATAAAAAACATTCCCCACTACTTGCCCTTAAGCATATCAAACTTATCTTTGCAACGTTTTACAATTCTATTACAATTCAATAATCTGTTCCACACATGTCTTGGAAACAACATTTTACCTCTTCCATCGGTAAAAAATTAGTGATGAGCTTTACTGGTATTTTTCTCATCCTTTTCTTAATTGTTCACTGCTATGTAAATGCACAGATCTTTTGGTTTGACGGCGGTGTGAAATTCAATGAAGCAGCACATTTCATGGGCACGAATCCCATTATCCGTATTACAGAAATTGGTCTTGTAGTTGGTTTTTTGCTGCATATCATACAAGGTCTAATGTTGTGGTCTCAAAATAGAGGTAAACGTACTACTCGCTATGCGGTGCATGCCACTTCACAAACCAGTAAATGGTATAGCCGTAGTATGGGCTTGTTGGGAACGCTAGTGTTGTTATTCTTAATTATTCACACATCTCATTTTTGGATACCTAACCGCGCAGAACAATTTACTACAGGTGAAGAACTGAATTTATATACGCGTATGGCAGATACGTTTCAGCAACTTTGGGTGGTGATTTTGTATGTTTTCGGTTGTATTTCATTAGGTTTCCACTTAGCGCATGGATTCTACAGTTCTTTCCAAACATTAGGACTGGGAACTCCAAAGTATAAAGCTATTATCCGTAATACCGGTATTGCATTTTCCATTATTGTTCCGTTGATATTTGCTTTGATGCCTATTGCTTTTTACATGGGTTGGATGAACTAGAATGTTGAATTTTTAGTTTTTGAATTTTGAATTATAAGGAATGTCACAAACATTATTTACAGAAGAAGGCAAGCAAGGCATATTTGACCGCATTTACAAACTCACTCCGCAGTCAGAAAGACAGTGGGGAAAAATGAATGTAGGGCAAATGCTTGCGCATTGTCAAAAGCCTTTGGAAGCTGCGCTGAACCTTAATAAAATAAAAGGCGGTCTGATGTTGAAAATAATGAGTGCATTGTTTGGTGCGAGTGCGAAAAAAGATTTTATATATAAAGAGGAATTGAAAAAGAATGCTCCTACGGCTCCGAGTTTTGTGATAAAAGATGAAAGAGATATTGAAAAGGAAAAACAGCAGTTGATAGTAGCAATAAATAATTTTTCAGAAAAAGGAAAGGCAAGACAGTTGGGAGATAAACATCCTTTCTTCGGAAAGATGACACATGAGGAATGGGATAAGTTACAATGGAAACATTTGGACCATCATTTGAAGCAGTTTGGAGTGTAGGGTGTTTCACACGAAGTGAGCAAAGAAGACGAAGGGAAGGAATACTTTGTGAACGTAGTATTCGTTATGTTCTTTGCATGAAACAAAAAAGCTAAATAGTAAAAAGAACGATGAACGGAGCGTCGCAACGATGCTTAATAGGAGCAGAAAAGCTAAGTCAAAAATCAAAATTAAAAAGTAAAAAAAAAGAGTAGATAACATAAGCAACAGCTAATTATCAAATCATCAAATTTTCAAATCGGAAAAGATGCCATTGAATTCTAAAATACCGCAAGGGGAATTATCCAAAAAATGGACGGATTATAAGTCTAAATGTAAACTTGTAAACCCTGCGAACAAACGTCAGCTGGAAGTGATCGTCATAGGTACGGGGCTTGCCGGGGCCTCTGCTGCGGCATCTTTGGGCGAGTTGGGTTATAAAGTAAAAACGTTTTGTTTTCAGGATAGTCCGCGCCGTGCACACTCGATAGCTGCACAAGGTGGTATCAACGCTGCAAAGAATTATCAAAACGATGGTGACAGTGTTTACCGTTTGTTTTACGATACCATCAAAGGCGGCGACTACCGCGGTCGAGAGGGAAATATTCATCGCTTGGCGGAAGTGAGTGCCAACATCATTGACCAATGTGTGGCGCAAGGTGTTCCTTTTGCGCGTGAATATGGCGGATTGTTGAGCAATCGCTCGTTTGGCGGTACACAAGTGCAACGTACGTTTTATGCTGCGGGTCAAACAGGACAACAACTTTTGATTGGTGCTTATCAAGCATTGGAGCGTCAGATCGCATTAGGAAATGTGAAACAATATTCACGTCATGAGATGTTGGACGTGGTGGTTATAGATGGTAAATGTCGTGGTGTAATTGTACGCAATTTGGTGACGGGAGAATTGGAACGCCATTTCGGACATGCAGTTTTGTTGTGCAGCGGTGGATATGGAAACGTATTTTATCTTTCTACCAATGCGATGGGAAGCAATGTGACGGCTGCTTGGAAGGCACATCGCAAAGGAGCTTATTTCGGAAATCCTTGCTATACACAAATTCACCCAACTTGTATTCCTGTTAGTGGGGACCATCAGTCTAAACTGACATTGATGTCTGAAAGCCTTCGTAACGACGGACGCATTTGGGTGCCTAAAAAACAAAATGATACACGCAAAGCATCCGAGATACCTGAAGAAGAAAGAGATTATTACCTCGAAAGAAGATACCCTGCATTTGGTAATCTTGTACCTCGTGACGTGGCTAGCCGTGCTGCGAAAGAGCGTTGTGATGCGGGCTATGGTGTAGGGTCGAGCAAGCAAGCTGTTTATTTGGATTTTGCATCGGCAATTGAAAGATATGGTAAGGTAGAAGCCGGTAAGCAACAAATGACCAATGCAAGCAAGGAACAAATAATTGCTATGGGAAAAGATGTTGTAAAAGAAAAATACGGCAATCTTTTCGATATGTATGCGAAGATCACTGGTGAAAATCCTTACGAAGTACCGATGCGTATTTATCCTGCTGTCCATTATACTATGGGCGGACTTTGGGTAGATTATGAATTGCAAACTACGGTTCCGGGTTTGTATGCTTTGGGTGAAGCTAACTTCAGCGACCACGGTGCGAACCGTTTGGGTGCTTCGGCTTTGATGCAAGGTTTGGCAGATGGTTACTTCGTAATACCTTATACATTGGGTAATAATTTAGCTGATGACATTCGCACGAAAGCGATACCGACAGATCATCCTGCTTTTGTAGAAGCTGAAAATGCGGTACGTGAGCGTATTAAAAAACTAATGAGCATCAAAGGAACGGAAAGTGTAGAGAGCTTCCACAAACGTCTTGGAAAGATCATGTGGGATAAATGTGGCATGGCGCGTAACGCAGAAGGCTTGAACCAAGCCATCAGTGAAATACAAGCGTTGCGTAAAGAGTTTTGGAGTAATGTGCGTATTCCCGGTGAGATCAATGAATTTAATCCTGAACTGGATAAAGCGAACCGTGTTGCAGACTTTTTAGAATTGGGAGAATTGATGTGTAAAGATGCTCTGGATAGAAACGAAAGTTGCGGTGGTCACTTCCGTGAAGAATACCAAACCGAAGAGGGCGAAGCCATGAGACAAGATGAAGGTTATATGTACGTATCAGCATGGGAGTATAAAGGAGATAGTAATTATGAATTGCACAAGGAAGATTTGATTTACGATGTGGTGCATCCGAGTGCGAGGAGTTATAAATAATTTGAAGAAAAACAATTGAAAGAAAGATTAGTCATACAAAATTTTGGACCGATTAAGTTTGTTGATTTAGAACTCAGCAGGTTTAATGTGTTTATTGGTGACCAAGGAACAGGAAAAAGTACTATTGCAAAATTGTTGATTGCAATTAATAATACTTGTTTTAGAGAAATATTTGACGCGGAAGGGAATAATAACTTTGACCGTACTCAATTGTTTCTTGAACATCTTAAACTGGTTGGTATAAATAGCTATATTAAACCGAGTACTGAAATAAATTTCATTTCAAGCCAATATGAGTTTTCTTACACTAACAAAAAAGTTTCTGAAAATTCAGGAATATCATTTGATGAAAGTTTAGCCTATGACTTCACTTATATCCCTTCGGAGCGTAGTTTAGCAATTATGCTGGCAGATGCGTTGTACGCATTGATGCAAGAAAAAGTTTCGCTACCAAGATTGCTTTTAAGGTTTGGAGACAAGTTTCAGAAAGCAAGAAAAAGTAAAGATAGTTTTGACTACCAAACAATTTTAGGTATCTCTTATTCTCACACTAATGAGAAGGATATAGTTACATTACTAGATGGAGCAGATGTAGATATTGCAGACACATCAAGTGGAATACAAGGAAACATAGCATTATTGACAGTTTTTGATTACGTAACTGAAAAAAATGTATTCCGTAAGGGGAATTTATTAGTGGTTGAAGAACCAGAGTTAAATTTATTTCCTAATACACAAAGAAAATTAATAGAGCATATTGTTAATAATACTCTCTCATTCCAATCATTAATTACAACACATAGTCCATACATTTTAGCATCTCTTAATAACCTTATTTATGCTTACAACGTTGGGCAAGAACATGAAGAAGAAGTAAATGTTATTATTGACAAAAAATATTGGTTGAACCCTGATGATGTAAGAGCCTATCGTTTGTTAGATAATGGTGAAGCAAGAAATATTATTGATGAAGATTTAAAAGAAATAGCTGTTGAAGAAATTGATGGAGCAAGCAAAGAAATAAATGCAGTTTACGACAGGATATTGAAAGTAAAATTTGGTGCAAATGAGGAAGCTTAGCGACTGTACCGAAGAATGTTGTGAATATAGTAAAGTAGTGAGTAAAGCAAGTGTGGAAGAAAATAAACTGATTTTTGAATTAGATAATAAATCAGGACATCAAATAAGTAAATGGAAGATCGATGATTGTGTATTAAAAGGAAATGAGGTAAACAAGTGTGACTATCTATTGATTGTAGAACCTTTGGAAACTTGTTATTGGATAGAATTGAAAAGTGAAGATTTTGACCATGCTTGTTTGCAGATTTATTCATCCATACAAGAAATAGAAGAAGCAAAAAATTATAAACAACATTTCGCAAGAATAGTTTTTAAATCTTTTGAAGCAGATAAAAATAGAATAGACAATATCAGATATACTAATCAAAAGAAGTTGATGAATGTAATAGGCGGAATGGATAACTTAAAATATAAGAATAAACTGTTTACAGAAACGATATAACAATCCACATGGAACATTATAACATGAACCTCACTTTAAAAGTGTGGAGACAAAAAAACGCAAACGCAAAAGGAAATTTTGAAACCTTTCAAGTAAAAAATATTTCTTCGGAAATGTCCTTTCTGGAAATGTTTGATGTACTTAACGAACAATTAGTAGCTGAGGGCAAAGAACCTGTAGCTTTCGATCATGATTGTCGTGAAGGTATTTGCGGCATGTGTAGCATGCACATCAATGGTCGCGCGCATGGTCCTTGGCAAGAAACAACCACTTGTCAGCTCCACATGCGCGAGTACAAAGACGGTGATACAATTGTTGTAGAGCCTTGGCGAGCCAATGCATTTCCTGTTATCAAAGATTTGGTGGTAGATAGAACAAGTTTCGATCGCATAATCGAAGCAGGTGGTTATATTTCTGTCAATACAGGTAATGCGGTTGATGCCAACGCCATCCCTATAGAAAAACAAAAAGCAGATGAAAGTTTTGCTGCGGCTGCTTGTATCGGTTGTGGTGCATGTGTAGCGGCTTGTCCTAATGCTTCTGCTATGTTGTTCTTATCTGCAAAAGTTTCTCACCTAGCATTATTACCACAAGGTCAACCGGAAAATAAAACACGTACTACCAACATGATCGCTCAGATGGATAAAGAAGGTTTTGGTAGCTGTACCAACATTGGTGCTTGTGAAGCTGAATGTCCTAAAGGTATATCATTAGACAACATTGCGAGATTGAATAGAGAATATATTGGAGCTACATTTGCAGGGAGTGTAGAGAAATAGTTTCCTTCATTTTATAGAATTGCAAAAGCGAAGATTAATGTCTTCGCTTTGTCTATTAGTGAAGTGTTCAGTACTTCATGTAGAAATTTTTAAAGGATCTACAACCAAGTTGAAGCCTACATCTACAAAAAAAGTTGTCTCACAAGTCCGAGGCAACTTCCTTGATTGCTAATACAAAACAGCCTTACTTTTTATCGTCACCATCGAAAGCATCTTTTGTTTTTTCTGCTGCTTTTTCAGCAGCATTTCCTACTGCTTTCCCTGCATCTTTTACACCTTCTTTAGTTTTGTCCCATGCGTTTTCGATTGCATTGCCTGCTTTGTCAAAGAAACGCCCGGCTTTAGTAACAGCTTGTCCCTCTTCCATTTTCATTGTCTTGCCGTCTTTTTTTACATCACCTTTGGTAGTGACAATTGTTCCATCGTCAAGAGTTACATCATTATCAGCTGCAACCCATGCTCCATTTTGATAGATCATAACTTTTCCTTCTACCATTTTTACATCTCCCTCTGCAGCAGCATAAGTGGTGGTCGTAGTTGTAGTTTCGGTAACGGTTGTTTCGCCAGTAGCAGCTACTGTTGTATCTACACTCGTTTCCGTAGTCTCAGACGCAGGTTCATTACATGCAACAAAAACTCCAGCAATTGCCGCAAATAGAAATAGTTTTTTCATGATAATCTGTTTTAGATGTTAGTTTGTTAATTAATAAAAAATGGTATTTGTGGTTGTTGCACAATAGCCCTATAGTATTATACTAAAAAAACCGTCGCAGGTACGACGGTTAGTAAATTTGTTGATATAGTTCTACATGTTGATGTTTTCTCTATAGATAACCCCTGCTCCTGCATAGCGTTTTTCCCAGTAAGCATCATTAAGATTGCTAATCATTACTCCTCGGCTAGATGATGCGTGAACGAAAAAATCGTTCATCAGGTATATACCTACATGAGAAATGCGACTGCCTTTAGTTTTAAAAAAAACTAAATCTCCTTCTTTCACACTATCGGTTCGAGTAATAAATCGGCACATATTGAATTGTTCACATGCTGTTCTTACAAGATCGGTGCAAAAAACATTGTCATATAATCTCCTTGCAAAAGCTGAACAATCTATTCCTTTTTTACTATCGCCACCTAAACGGTAACGCACACCGTACCAATCCTCTATAAAATTGTAGAGGGCGATATTTTTAATTGTTTGAGGTAATACTCCAAGTATACTGGCATACTTTTGCTGTACAGGTGTAGCAAATGATTGTTGATGAAGCTTAATTGAAATTGGGTTATTTGGAATTGAAACATCATTACAAGTTTCAATTTGCCTTTTTTCAATTTTTTTAAGAGATAGCTTCGGCTCCATAAGTTGTTGCGAAGATTGACAACTTGTGAAAGCAACTGATAAACCTGTAAATACTATAAGAGTAATTTTCTTAACGTTCATTAATTTTAAAATTTAATTTTTAAAACCATGTTTCGTAAGCTATGCTTACTAATCATACAATATTTCAGATAGGACTGGGTAACAAGAGTTGTTAATAATAAATTAACTCAACAACGTGCGCAAAGGTAATAGTTGTGGATTATTTTTCACACCATGCCAAATATTTTGGCAAATCGTTGTATTATGTGTTTTTATTTAATTTATTGTTCACTAAGAAACATAATCTTCAAAAACAATATCGTGATGCTTTAGTTCATTCATCACCGGCTTGTATACAGAAGGCATATTTGGGATGTGAACACCTACAGGCGGAACGATCCTTTTTGCTAAAATCATTTTTGCAAGTACACCCATTGGTAATCCAACGGTTTTAGCCATCGCTGAATATTTACGATCATCTCCCTTCACCACCATATTACTGGTCAAGCTTATTTTAGTTCCTTTGTG
>CBFGYQ010000046.1:0-10160 GCA_965652995.1 uncultured bacterium | reverse complement strand
TTCCCTTCGATGCTGACCGGAAAGCTATGACCACGATACACGAAAGAAACGGGAAGTTTTGGGTGATCACGAAAGGAGCGTCGGAAGTGATAGCCGGGCTCAATAAAGACGGGGCCGTGCTGGAAGAAATAAAAAAGCAGGAAAATTCTTCTCTTGAAGATGCTGTGCGTATTGCATTAAATGAAGTTATTGGTGCATACGCCATTGTTGTGATGGATAGAAACAATCCAGATCAACTTATTGCTGCTCGTAAAGGAAGTCCTTTGGTGATAGGTATAGGTGAAGGAGAATATTTCATTGCATCCGATGCATCACCAATTATTGAGTATACGAAAAATGTAGTTTACTTGGATGATCAAGAATATGCAGTGATCAACCGTGGTGGAGATTTTTATATCAAGACCTTAGGAAATATTGAGAAATCACCTGCAATTCAAAAACTGGAAATGAGTCTGGAAGCGATAGAAAAAGGTGGTTTTGATCATTTCATGCTTAAAGAAATATATGAACAGCCTACAGTTATTGCAGATGCTCTTAGGGGAAGAATGAATGCTGCTGAAGGTTGGATAAAACTGGGTGGTTTAGGTGAATATACAAACAGAATTGACAAAGCTGAACGCTTCATTATTACAGCTTGCGGCACTTCCTGGCATTCTGGTTTGATAGGCGAGTATTTGATAGAAGAATTAGCGCGTGTAAATGTTGAAGTGGAATACGCATCTGAATTCCGTTATAGAAACCCGATTATCAATGAGAAAGACGTGGTAATTGCAATTTCACAAAGCGGTGAAACTGCTGATACGCTTGCTGCTATTGAGTTGGCAAAAGAACGTCAAGCGTTGATATACGGTATTTGTAATGTTATTGGATCTTCAATAGCCCGTGTTTCCCACGCAGGTTCTTATACCCATGCAGGTCCAGAAATTGGTGTAGCTTCTACGAAAGCCTTTACAGCACAGATTACTATCCTCACGCTTATTGCATTACAAGTAGCTCAATATAAAGGCACTATCTCTACTTCAAAACTTAGAGAGATATTGTATGAATTAGAAAATCTTCCAAAAAAGATCGAGGTTGCTCTGAAATTGGATAAACAAATACAGGAAATAGCGGCCATTTATAAAGACGCACATAATTTCTTGTATTTAGGTAGAGGATTAAATTTTCCAGTTGCTTTAGAAGGTGCATTAAAGCTTAAAGAGATCTCTTATATACATGCAGAAGGATATCCTGCTGCAGAAATGAAACATGGTCCAATAGCATTAATTGATGAGGAAATGCCTGTGGTATTTTTGGCTACTAACCAAAGTGCTTACGAAAAGATCATTTCTAACATCCAAGAAGTAAAAGCAAGAAAAGGTAAAGTGATTGCTATCGTGAATGAAGGTGATACTGAAATGAAAGAAATTGCCGACCACGTTATTGAAGTGCCTGCAACAGAAGAGATTTTATCACCATTGGTTACTATCGTTCCGTTACAATTGCTTTCTTACCACATTGCCATTATGCGTGGTACGAACGTGGATCAACCAAGAAATTTGGCGAAATCTGTAACCGTTGAATAGTGAAAATTAATTTCCCTAATTCGATATACGTAAATTAAATTTGCACGCTTCGTAAAAATTAAATACTCATTAAAAACTAACATAGTTCATGCCTTACTTATTTACCTCCGAGTCAGTTTCTGAAGGACATCCTGATAAAGTTGCCGACCAAATTTCCGATGCTTTAATCGATAATTTTCTCGCATTCGATCCTCAGTCGAAAGTAGCTTGTGAAACGCTTGTAACAACCGGTCAAGTAGTATTGGCAGGAGAGGTAAAATCTAAAGCATATTTGGACGTACAAACTATAGCTCGTGAAGTGATTCAAAAAATAGGATACACTAAGAGCGAATATATGTTTGAAGCTAATTCTTGTGGTGTCATCTCTGCGATACATGAGCAATCTCCCGACATTAACCAAGGTGTGGATCGTTCAAAAAAAGAAGAACAAGGTGCTGGAGATCAAGGTATGATGTTTGGCTATGCTACTAATGAAACAGACAATTACATGCCGCTGGCTTTGGATTTAGCACATGCTCTACTGTTGGAACTTGCTGCATTGAGAAGAGAAGGAAAACAAATTAAGTACTTACGTCCTGATGCAAAATCTCAAGTTACTTTAGAGTATGACGACAACAATAAACCTATCAGAATAGACGCTATTGTTATATCTACACAACACGACGATTTTGATGGTGAAGCAAAAATGCTGGCTAAGATCAAAAAAGATCTTACAGACATCTTGATACCAAGAGTTAAAAAGAACTATTCTAAATACGCCCATCTATTCAATAAGAATATCAAATTCCACATTAACCCTACCGGCAAGTTTGTGATTGGAGGCCCACATGGTGATACCGGCTTGACAGGAAGAAAAATAATCGTTGATACTTATGGTGGTAAAGGTGCTCACGGTGGTGGAGCATTCAGCGGTAAAGATCCTAGTAAAGTAGATCGTTCTGCTGCATATGCAACCCGTCATATAGCTAAAAATCTTGTTGCTGCGGGTGTTTGTGACGAAGTTTTAGTTCAGGTATCTTATGCAATTGGCGTTGCTGCTCCAATGGGTATTTATATCAATACTTACGGTACCGGCAAAGTAGGAATGACAGATGGGCAAATAGCTAGCATTGTTGAAAAAGTGTTTGATATGCGTCCGTATTTTATCGAGCAACGTTTGAAATTGCGTACACCTATGTACAGCGAAACTGCTGCTTATGGACACATGGGAAGGAAAAATGAAACAATTACAAAAACCTTCAAGACTCCTGATGGAAAAGAAAAGAAAGTGAAGGTAGAACTCTTCACGTGGGAGAAATTGGATTATGTTTCTAAAGTAAAAGCTGCATTTAAGATTAAATAATTCAGTTTATAATAATTCCAAAAGCTATCTCTATTTTGAGGTAGCTTTTTAGTTTAGATAACATTAACGTCTTGATCTCTGTACTTATATTGTTATAGCATGTTTATATCAGCTAGTCTTTACCAAAAGCAATAATTTTGTGTCATCAAGAACTGCCATTTTTACTTTGGTAGTTAATTTGATGATACAACCTAAACAAAACGGAAATGGTAGGATACTATTTGATTGCCGGCATCATGTTCTTAGTGGGCATGCTGGTAAGTGCCAGATTGAAATCTAAATTTAAACACTACTCAGAAGTACCTTTGAGTAATGGGATGAGTGGTCGCGAGGTCGCAGAAAAAATGCTGCGCGATAATGACATTAGTGATGTAAGAGTTATTTCCACTCCCGGCTTTTTAAGCGATCACTACAATCCTCAAGACAAAACGGTAAACCTCAGTCCTGATGTGTATGAAGGTAGAAGTGTGGCAGCAGCGGCAGTTGCAGCACACGAATGCGGACATGCTGTACAACACGCGGCTGCTTACGCTCCATTGAAAATGCGTAGCACATTAGTGCCTGCTGTGCAAATCAGTACAACACTCAGTCAATGGGTGATAGCAGCAGGTGTAGGTTTTATGGGCTTTGGTGGAGGTAATCAAACTATCCTTTTGATAGGAATTGCGTTGTTTGCTATTTCTACTATTTTCTCGCTCATTACCTTACCTGTAGAATACGATGCAAGTGCGAGAGCTTTGCGTTGGATGCAGAGTGCAAATATTGCTGTGGGTAGTGAACATGATGGAGCAAAAGATGCTTTGAAATGGGCTGCAAGAACGTATTTAGTAGCAGCGATAGCTTCTGTAGCAAACCTTATTTATTTCATCATGATCTTCTTAAACAGAAGAGACGATTAATTTTTCAAGATAGTTTATGAACGTACAACAGCTTTATACCAATTGCCTTAGCGAAGCTACTTATTTCATCAGCAGCGAAGGTGAAGCAGCCGTGATTGACCCGTTGCGTGATGTAGAAACATACATCAAAATGGCAGAAGAGCAAGGAGTGAAAATCAAATACATTTTTGAAACACATTTTCATGCAGATTTTGTGAGTGGTCATTTGGAGTTAGCGCAAAAAACAGGCGCACCTATCGTTTACGGTCCTGAGACTAAAGCAGGGTTTAAATTTTATGAAGCAAAAGATGGTGAAGAATTTCAAATCGGAAAATTGAAATTGAAAGCCATTCACACACCAGGGCATACCTTAGAAAGTACAAGTTATTTGTTGCATGATGAAAACGGAAAACCTTATTGTGTTTTCACAGGTGATACGTTGTTTGTGGGTGATGTAGGAAGACCCGATCTATTCAGCGGCAATCTTTCTAAAGAGGAGCTTGCAGGAAAAATGTATGATACGCTACAAACGAAGATCAAAACTATTCCTGACAATGTAATCGTTTATCCGGCACATGGTCCCGGTTCTTCTTGTGGTAAGAATTTAGGCAAAGAAACGTTTAGTACAATCGGTGTACAAAAGGAAACCAACTATGCTTTAAAGGATATGTCGAAAGAAGATTTTATCAAAGAAGTAACTACCGGATTGAATACACCTCCTGTGTACTTTCCTATCAACGCTAAAATAAACCAACAAGGCTACGATAGTTTGGATAATGTTCTCAATCGTTCAATGAAACCTTTGTCAATAGCAGACTTCAAAGAGAAAGTGAAAGCAGGTGCGTGGATATTGGACACAAGACCTTCTACAAAATTCACTGAGGGGTTTGTTCCGGGTTCTATCAGTATTGGGTTAGACGGTCGCTATGCAGAATGGGCAGGTATTTTACTTTCTTTCGATCAACCGCTTGTTCTTGTTACAGAAAAAGGAAAAGAAGAAGAAAGCATTGTTCGTATGGCACGTGTAGGATTTGATAAAGTCGAAGGTTATTTAGAGGGAAGTTATGAAGCGTGGTTAGACGCGGGTGAAAAGCAAGATATGATCATTGATATCGAACCGGAAGAATTGGCTATGGATATTCCACATGACAACAAATTAGAAGTAATAGATGTTCGTAAACCGGGTGAATATGAGGCGGGTCATGTGAAAGGTGCTACAAACATACCTCTTGACAGCATGAATGATACACTTACTCTTGCAGAGATTGACGATGAAAATAATCTTTACGTTCACTGTGCAGGTGGTTATCGTTCTGTGATTGCTGCTTCGTTATTGAAGAGGCAAGGATTCCACAATTTGAGAAACGTGTTGGGTGGTTTTGGGAAAATGAAAGAAGTGAAGAATATGCCTGTGGTCTATCCGGGGAAATAATTTCTACAATTCTTATTGCATTAAAAATGGCTTCGATTACTTTCAGCCTGAAAAAATGATTGCCGACTACAAAATAGTCGGCAATATTTATATAGAACAGTTTACAGGAAATTTATGCTTTTGCCAATTGCAACTGCGGTGTGCGAAGCTGTAATAGCATGTCTAGTATATCTTTCTTCACTACTACGCTTCTACTAGTTTGAAAACCTGCCAGTAAGAAACTAGTGATATCATCGAAGCGCAACATTTTACGAAATGCTTTTTGCTTGTTCATGTAGTTGATGTTTCTCTTTTTCATTGTATTTCGTTTTTATAAAGTGCTTTTAGAAATTGTATAACGAAAGAGATATAGAAAATAGTATGCCAAAAAATATTCTAAAGACATAAAATTTACACAAACAATTGAAACAATGATTTTATGCTCTTGAGTAATAACCCTAATAGTGTCATTTTTTAATGCATGTTAGTTTAATCGCCTAGAAACTTCTTATTTTTATGAAAGTCACATAGTTAAACTCATAAAAACTCACGACCCATGAAAAAAACTACTCTATTACTTGCATCTTTTCTTCTCTTATGCAATATCACATTTGCCCAAAACACTATTCAAAATCCTTACTTCTGGAAAGGAGAGAAAAAGCAGCTTGATGTTTATCACAATTTTGTAAAACAGATGTTGGCAAAAAACCCTAGGGCTACTGCTAGTAAACCTACTGCTGCACAACAGCGGCTTATAAAATACACTATCGGAGATCAAGCAGGTCAATTAGCAGACTCCATACAATACATTTATTCTGGGGACAATGGTTCTAATTTTGACGAAGATTTTTTGTACTTCAAAGACTATTATAATCCATTATTTATTTCTCCTGTTGATTATCCATACGGTGTGACGGACATAGGTGTAAGTGCGGATAGTACCTATTATTTTGGAAAAGACGATCAACCCGGATCTGTATTAGAGCTGAACAGTATTTTCATAGGAAATTATACTACTTCAAAAAAAGTAGCAGATTACGAATACTATTATTACTCTTCTGGTGCTGCTAGCGGTAAAGAAGGTTTATATAATACTTATAATAGTGCCGGTGATCTTACCGCAATTTACCTCCTAAGCGATCAATCGGGAACATACGATTCAGTAGCAAAGATGCTACTTTATTACGACGGACAGGGAAGACATTATACGGATAGCATTTATACTTACAATTCAAGTGGATGGAGTTTAGTGCAAGTAGTAAACCAACATTTTGATGCAAATAATAACATAGATACCTTCAGCAGAACTTACAATACCACTAACGGGTGGGTCACAGCTATACAATTTGTAAATGAATTTTATTCAGACAACAGGCTCAAAAAAACGAGTATTTATCAATTTGATGGAACTGCTTTAGAGCCTGTGTTTATTGACAGTTTTGAATACGTAACAGGCATCAACACCTTCTCCGTAGTGAATGAAACACAAATAGATGTCGATAGTGTTGTAACACACCTCAAAATTCAAAAAGCATTCAATACACAAGGACTTAGTGATAGCTTATACATTTCCGTACTCAATCCCACGACTTCCAATTTCGAAATAGTGCAGTTTGCGAAATACTACTACAACAATTACAACAATCCGGACTCTGCTAGATATTATGGCAACACAGGTTCATCAATAGTATATATCGGTTCCGAAAAATTTTACTACCAAGAATATCATCCTACAAGCATAAAAAATGCTAGAGAGATGGAAGATATGAAGGTTTATCCCAACCCAACAACAAACCAATTATCTATTACCTGGGATGAGTCTGATGGCAAGAAAGCAACTATTGAAATAGTAAATGCGATGGGACAAAAACTGTCTTCTCAATCATTTGCTTGGCAAACAAAAACTCAAACTATCAATATGTCGTTGTACGCTACAGGAATGTATTGGGTTATTGTGAAATCTGCTGATGGTGGTGTATTGTATCAACAATCGATCATAAAAGAATAACTGCAATAGTTTCTAAACACAATTGAAAAGCTGTCTCAAACGAGACAGCTTTTTAGTTTTATTAATAGCAGAATAGTTGCAATTAATGCCCTATCAGAAAGCCCATCGTAACACTTCCACCAATGTTATTTTGACGGAAATCACTATCGCCCCCTGGCAGTAGATTACTTAAACCTACACCCATATTTCCTCTTACAAAAAATCCATGTCGGGTCATATATCCAAGGTTGAAATTCAACCCTGCATCTGCACCTTTTACATCATCTTCGCGTGCATCATCACCAATTTCCAAATCATAATTTTCGCTGCGACTATCTATAATGGCACGGCTACCATCTGCCAAGCGGCTTTCCCAAGTATATTTTTCCTTCCCTCCTAATAGAAATGCAACATACGGACCGCCACCCACAAAGAAACAACCCGTGCGAGGTCTACCAAAATAAAATTGCAAGTTCAATGGCAATTCTACATAGTTTAATCGCGTATCATAACGCTCCATTTCACGGTAGCTTAAGTTACCTAAAGACCTATAACTTACATCCTCTACTTTAGAACCTTTTTGACTAAAGAATAGACCAGGCTGTATCGAAAATGTTCTTGTCAAACCAATATCAACTATACCGCCTATTTTTAAACCTAGTTTAGGATCACTTTCTAAGCGATCTCCGTTTATTTTCGTTACTTGATTTGAAATATTTAAACCTGCTTCCGGTCCTATTGTAATACGCTGTGCTATCGATTGAGATGCTAATAAAATGGAGAATCCTGTAATTGTGAGAATTTTTTTCATAATTGAAAATTTTTGTCTCAACCTTTACAACTAATATGCCACCACTGATAACAAATTCTTAAAATAGCTTTTTGAATAATAAACCTGTGATATTATTCTTATAAATAACTGAGTTAAAGTGACTTACCCATTTTATTCTTCGGATGGCGTTAGTCAGAAAAATTTCATCTGCATTATATAATTCGCTCCTCGTTAGAGGTTTTTCTTCAATAAAAAGATCGCCAGATTCTTCTAAAATAAATTTTCGCATTACTCCTGCAATGCAACCCTCAGAAAGTGGTGGGGTGTAAATTTTTTCTCCTTTTACCCAAAATATGTTAGCAATACTGCTTTCAATGATATTACCCTGTTGATTTACAACAAACGAATCATTCCATTTATTTGCTTTAGCCATTTGCGCCGCAACTACATAAGGCTGCATGTTGCAGGTCTTTAGGTTAGAATAATCATCTTGTTGTTTCACTATTCCATCAGCAATTCCACAAATCCATCCGTTTTCATTCCATTCAGTCACAGTCTTTTCTAAGGAAAAACATTCGATCAAAAACTGTTGAGTTTTTTTATTCCCGTCAAACACACCATCCATTTCTGTAAACACTTGCAGACGTATTCTACATAGTCTCTCCAATTGATTTTTTTTAACGGTTTTTAAAATTTCTTCTTCAAGAAATTGTTGAGTAAAATGTATTGGAATATCAAACTGCATTTTTTGCATTCCGTCCCAAAGCCGCTCCCAGTGGTATTTTGCAAGCGAAATAAAATTGTCGTCTATTAGCATCGTTTCAAACAAACCCCAGCCATAACGCAATGAGCTGTTCGATGCAGAAATAACTAAAGCATCATTGGGTAAAAACGTTCCATTGAGATTGGCAAAATGCATATTGTGTCAAGGTATAAAATTCTTATGTCTTCTACTTTCCACTTATTTTTGAGCAAATATTTTTCAACATGAAATTATCAAAACCTGTTGCTGTAAAATGGATGGCAGAATTTATTGGTGCTACACTTAAGGGTGATGAAAATCAAATGGCTACAGGCTTAAACGAAATACATAAAGTGCAAAATGGTGATGTGAGTTTCGTAGATTTTGAAAAATATTACAATAAATGCTTGCAGTCAGCAGCTACGATCATCATCATCAATAAAGAAGTGGAATGCCCGGTTGGTAAAACGTTGTTGATCGTAGAAGATCCTTTTACTGCCTTTGTAAAATTGGTCAAGCATTTTCGTCCTTTCGAACCATCTAACACCAACATCAGTGAGTCTGCGATTGTCGGCGAAGGAACGCAAATTCAACCGGGTGTATTTGTAGGAAATCATGTAAAGATTGGTAAGAATTGTATCATTCATGCAAATGTGAGTATTTATGATTTTACTGAAATTGGCGACAATGTCATTATTCATTCAGGAACAGTTTTAGGTGCAGATGCTTTTTATTTTAAAAGAAGAAAAGAGCGCGAAGCTCAATATGATAAATTAGAAAGTTGTGGACGCGTCATCATTCATAATGACGTGGAAATAGGCGCAGGATGTACTATTGATAAAGGTGTGAGCGGTGATACCATTATCGGCAGTGGTACAAAACTCGACAATCAAATTCATGTAGGTCATGGCGTGGAGATTGGTAAAAACTGCCTTATAGCAGCGCAAGTGGGCATTGCCGGAAAAACGATCATAGAAGATGAAGTGACGCTTTGGGGACAGGTTGGAGTCAATAAAGATTTGATCATTGGCAAAGGTGCTGTTGTGTATGCGCAAAGTGGAGTTCCTGCAAGTATTGAAGGTGGTAAGGTATATTTCGGTAGCCCCGTAGAAGATGCAAAATCCAAAATGAAAGAATTGTATTGGATAAAAAGGATTCCGGAGATTTGGGAGAAATTGACGAATTCAAAAAATATGTAACCCGTTCAAAAACAAGATATCAGCAACTAAAAAGATATAAACATTTGCCTGAATTTGGTTGAAAAATCAAAATCTGAAATTCATCCAAAAAACTATCTTTGTTGCAAACCAGCAATAACAAATGCGCTTTATAGTAACTTCTACCGCATTACTGAAAAACCTACAACAAATAAGCGGCGTTATCAGTGCGAATACTGTCCTTTCTGTACTCGAAGATTTTTTATTTGAATTAAAAGGTAACACGCTTAGCCTTACTGCCACCGA
>CBFGYQ010000045.1:0-10252 GCA_965652995.1 uncultured bacterium | reverse complement strand
GATAATATCTTACCCGTTAAATACTTTTTTCAAATTCACGTTGCGTTGTTTAGCTACTGCTACAGGCTCGCGAAGCTGACCCAATGCAGAGAAAGTAGCTTTTACCACATTGTGAGGGTTTGCAGATCCTAATGATTTAGCTAATACGTCATTATATCCTGCTGCCTCTAATACTGCACGCATGCTACCACCGGCAAGTACACCCGTACCCACCGCTGCAGGTTTAATAAGCACCTTTGCCGCACCTTCTTTAGCAATCTGGTCGTGAGGGATAGTGCCATTCATCACAGGAACTTTGATGAGGTTTTTCTTTGCATCATCAATACCTTTTGTGATAGCTTCTTGCACCTCTTTAGCTTTACCCAAACCATGACCTACAACACCGGCACCATTACCTACTACCACCAATGCAGAGAAACTGAATGCACGTCCACCTTTTGTAGTTTTCACTACACGGTTAATCGATACCACTTTTTCCTGTAGTTCTAACTCACTTGCTTTTACGCGATTAAAATTTTTTGTCGCCATTTGTTTAATTTGATAATTTGATGATTTGGTGGATTTGAAAATCCTCAACCAAGAAGCATCAAAAAATATTTTTTATTAAATTTTATTATAGAACATCAGCTAATCTTCAAATCAGCTAATCTTCAAATTAAAGTTTTAACCCTCCTTCACGAGCACCATCAGCTATCGCCTTTACACGACCGTGGTATAGATAACCACCGCGATCGAAGATGCAAGTTTCGATACCTAGATCTTTTGCTTTTGCTGCCAATGCTTTACCTACTTCCATTGATTTTTCTACTTTGTTACCTTTTAGTGCAGCCAAATCTTTTTGACGAGAGTTGGCAGAAGCTAATGTAGTACCTGTAGTATCATCGATCAATTGAGCATAGATATCTTTGTTGCTACGGAAAACCGACAAACGTGGTTTTTTTGCTGTGCCGTTTACTTTGCTGCGAATTCTCCAGCGAAGTTTCTGACGACGTATTGTTTTTTGATCTGTTGCCATTTTTACCTTAGTTTTTACGGGCTTTCTTTTTAAGAAGCTACCGGAAATTAATTATGAGTTTTGCATTGTGAATTTTGAATGCCTCCTTATGAATTCATAATTCAACATTCAGCATTCAAAATTATTATTTACCTGCTGCTTTACCTGCTTTACGACGAACCACTTCACCCACAAAACGAACACCTTTTCCTTTGTATGGTTCCGGCTTACGAAGGCTACGAATTTTTGCAGCTACTTGACCTACCAATTGTTTATCAATACTTTCTAAAGTGATCGTAGGATTTTTACCTTTTTCAGCAGTTGCAGAAGCTTTTATTTCTTTAGGCAACTCCATGATAATGTTGTGAGAGAAACCTAAAGCCATATCAATTTGTTGTCCTGTTACCGCAGCACGATAACCCACACCCACAAGTTCCAAATCTTTTTTGAAACCGTTGGTAACACCTTCTACCATGTTGCTCAGCAAGGCACGGTACAAACCATGTAAAGCGCGGTGACGGATTTGATCAGTAGGACGAGTTACTTCAATAGTTCCGTCTTTTACTTCCAATTTAATATCGCGATCCAATTGTTGTGTCAATTCACCTTTTGGACCTTTTACAGTTACTTCATTAGATGGAGAAACATTGATGGTAACACCACTTGGAACTGTAATTAATTTCTTACCAATACGAGACATTGTCTTCTTATTTTATTTGTTTTTATAAATCTTTTCAACCGGTCAGCCTCGGTAAGGGGGCTTAATGTATTGAAAAGTTGTTAGTCTTTAGCTAATTATCACATCAGCTAATTAGAATATATTACACAAAACTTCACCACCTACGTTATTCGTTCTTGCTTCTTTATCAGTCATCACACCTTTAGAAGTAGAAAGAATAGCGATACCAAGGCCATTGTGTACACGACGGATTTCAGCAGGTTTTGCATACTGACGAAGACCCGGACGGCTTACACGTTCCAAACTTTTGATTGCAGGTTCTTTAGTTTCTACATTGTATTTCAAGGCGATCTTGATCAATCCTTGTTTGTTATCATCTTCAAATTTGTATTTCAAGATGTACCCTTTATCGTAAAGGATCTCTGTCATACGCTTTTTCAAGTTAGATGCAGGGATTTCCACAATGCGATGGCGAGCCATCTGTGCGTTACGAATACGAGTTAAAAAATCTGCTATAGGATCTGTTACCATTTTTTGTTTTTATTCTGTTTGTAAATATTGTTTGTTACTAGTATCAGGAATGTTCCTGACTTTGAAACTTGCCTTTTTATCTCTACAGGTAGAAGATAATTTAAGGTCTTACCAGCTAGCTTTACGTACTCCCGGTATTTTGCCGTCTAGAGCCATATCGCGGAAAATGTTACGACAGATGCCGAAGTGGCGCATATAACCACGTGGACGACCTGTAAGCTGACAACGATTTTTCAATCGTGTAGGCGATGCATTTTTTGGAAGTTTATCCAAACCTGCGTAATCTCCTTCAGCTATTAGCTTCGCACGTTTTTCTGCGTACTGAGCAACCATTCTTTCGCGTTTGCGTTGACGGGCTTTTATTGATTCTCTTGCCATTTGTTCTATTTGATGATGTGCTGATTTGAAGATTTGAAGATGAGTTCATCTCAACTAACCACCACTATTTTTTATTTTTTATTATCAGCTAATTTTCAAATTATCAAATCTTCAAATTAGGCTTCTTTCTTAACATTCTTAAACGGCATACCCATTTCTTTCAAAAGTTCGTATGCTTCTTCGTTTGTGCCACCTGAAGTAACAAAAGTGATGTCCATACCGCTGATGCGACCTACTTTATCAATGTTGATCTCAGGGAAGATGATTTGCTCTGTTACACCCATTGTGTAGTTACCACGACCGTCAAACGATTTTTCGTTGATGCCTTTGAAGTCACGTACACGAGGTAGAGAGATAGCGATGAAACGATCTAAGAACTCGTACATGTTAGTACCGCGAAGCGTAACACGCGCGCCAATTGGCATGTGCTTACGAAGCTTAAAGTTTGAGATATCTTTCTTGGACAAGGTAGGAACCGCTTTTTGACCGGTAACCATTGTCATTTCATTCACTGCGTCATCTATCAATTTCTTATCTGCTACAGAACCTTTTACACCTTGGTTCAAGCAAATTTTTTCTAAACGAGGTACTTGCATTACGGTTTTGTAACCGAATTTTTTCATCAAAGTAGGTACTACTTCGTCTTTATATTTTTTCTGTAAACGTGGTTGATATGTTGTCGTTGCCATTATTTAACCTCCTGTCCTGATTTTTTAGAAATACGTGAAAAACTTCCGTCTTTACGCTCGCGACGTACACGAACTCCGGCTTTCTGCTTAGCATCCCAAAGCATAACGTTAGAGATATTGATAGCGGCTTCTTCCTGCACAATACCGCCTTGAGGATTTTTAGCGCTTGGTTTAAGGTGTTTGGTTACCATGTTTACACCTTCTACCAACACACGACCTTTCTGAGGATAAACAGCCAACACCTTTTTAGGTGTAGTGCGGTTTTTATCATCTCCTGCGATAACGACCACGTCATCGCCTTTCTTGATGTTGAATTTTGGTTGAAATCTTTGTTTCATCTCTTGTGTTTTAATGGTCGGAAAGCAGTGGATGCTCTCGTAAGCCATTGAATTAATTAATCACCCGTCTTTACAAACGGGATGCAAAGGTACAATAAAGTATTATTAAAAATACAAGGGTTTGAAAAATATTTTTAGAAAGAGTAACAAATGAATAATACTAAAAAAATATTTGCGTAGTCAAATAACTACATTTATATTTGTAGTCAAATAGCTACACGATGAACTTAAGAAGAGATGTTTTCCAAGCGATTGCAGACCCAACACGAAGGGCGATACTATTATTGGTAGCATCACAATCTATGACAGCTGGTGCTATTGCTTCCAATTTTGATACTGCAAGGCCCACGGTTTCTAAACATTTGCAAATACTTACTGAGTGTGAATTACTCACTCAAGAGCAAAGCGGTAGAGAAGTATATTATCATTTCAATCCTCAAAAAATGAAAGAAATAGCAGATTTTCTAGAACCTTTCAACAAGATATGGGAAGAGCGTTTTGACAAATTGGAAAGCATCATGAAAAGTTACAAATCAAAAAAATAAACAGAATATGGAATATAAAACAAAAATTCATGCTGAAGACGGCAAACAGGAAATTACGATAACGAGAGCGTTTGATTTACCTGTACAATTGCTTTTCAAAGCACATGCGGATGCCGAGCTAGTATCACAATGGATGGACAACAAAGTTGTAAAGTTTGAACCCCAAAAACATGGTTGTTATCAATATGAAAAATTGGACGGTCAAGGAAATATTGTCTTTAGTGCCAACGGTACATTTCACGAGCTTGTAACTGGAAAAAAGATCACACGAACTTTTGAGATGGAAAATACAAGCTTTCCTGTACAGTTGGAGTTTCTGGAGTTTGAAGAACTTACTGATGATACAAGCAAACTCACAATGCATATTATATATAAGTCAGTTGCTGTAAGAGATGCTGTGCTGAAGTTGCCATTTCAATATGGATTAAATATGGCTCACGATCTTCTAGAAAAAATATTAAACAATAAAAAATAATCAACCATGTCAAAAACAAACAAAATCATCTATTGGGTAGCAACTACTTTACTTGTTGCAGGTATGATAGGACAAGGTGTACAACAGGTTATGCACGCTGATGCATTCGTGGAAATCTTTAAACCACTTGGTTACCCGCTTTATTTCATGACCATCATCGGTACATGGAAATTGCTTGGTGTTGTTGCGATTTTATTGCCGGGTTTCAAATTGTTGAAGGAGTGGGCATATGCAGGATTCTTTTTTGTAATGTCTGGTGCGGTTTTTTCGCACATGGCTGTAGGAGATGATTTTGTGAAAGCTGTCCCGGGCCTTGTAGTCTGTATATTAATCATCGTATCTTGGTATTTCCGTCCTGCCGATAGAAAAATTGTGACTAATTGAAATGATGAAAAGCTATTTTAATCACTACAATTCTTGAACCTCTCAAACAAGTTGCTATGACTTCAAAAGCAGATTTTTATTTCGAGAAAGAAAATAGCTGGCAACAAGAAATCCTTTTGCTAAGAGAGATCATTTCAGAATGCCATCTCACAGAAGACTTGAAATGGGGTTGTCCTTGCTACACACATGAAGGTGATAATATCGTGTTGATACATGTGTTTAAAGAATATTGTGCATTGTTATTCTTCAAAGGGGTGTTACTGAAAGACCCGAAGAATCTTTTAATACAACAAACCCAAAATGTTCAGGCTGCAAGACAAATGCGATTTACTAATAGTGATGAAATAAAGAAGCAAGAAAAAGCCATTAAAAAATTTATTCTTCAAGCTGTGGAACTAGAAGAAAAAGGTGTGAAGGTGGAGATGAAGAAAACTAAAGAATACAATGTACCTGATGAGTTGACAGCAATTTTTAAAAAGAACGCAGCTTTCAAAAAAGCATTTGAAACCTTAACACCTGGTCGTCAGCGAGGCTATTTACTTCATTTTTCACAAGCGAAGCAAAGCCCAACAAGGTTTTCACGCATTGAAAAAGCTATCCCAAATATATTGGAAGGAAGAGGGTTAACTGATTGAGAATTTCCCATTTTAGTTATTAGCTTTAGCAAACTAAATCTCTAGCTTATGATGCCCATTGGTGATGATAACAGTAGCAGAACCGTCACACCTATTGTCAACTACATATTAATAGCTATCAATATTCTGGTTTTTGTTTTCTTGCAAAAGCTAGGTTCTGACGAAGCTTTTTTAATGAGATTTTCTACTGTTCCGGAAGAAATTCTAACAGGCTCCGACATCACGTCAAATGGTTTGGGAGCTACACCTTCTCCGGTTTATATTACTATACTTACATCCATGTTCATGCATGGTGGTATCGCGCATATAGCAAGTAATATGTTGTATCTATGGATCTTTGGCGACAACTTGGAGAATGTAATGGGGCATGTAAAATATCTGGTTTTTTATTTGCTCTGTGGCGTTCTTGCTACGCTGGCACATGTATTTGCCACTTCAGCATTCGGTCATAGCACATTGATACCCTCACTCGGCGCATCGGGTGCGATCTCTGGCGTGTTAGGTGGTTATCTACTTCTTTTCCCCAAAAATAAAGTGCGAGTCTTTGTTTTCCGTTTCGTAACACAAATGCCTGCATGGGTAAGTTTGGGTATCTGGATCGCTTTGCAGATAATCAGTGGAATGGGAATGTTTGGCGGTGATGGCACAGGTGGCGGTGTAGCTTATGCGGCACATATTGGTGGTTTTATAGCAGGAGTGGTATTGGTGAAATTTTTTGCCAGTAAAAGAGAAGCGGCTGCTATAACAAAACATGATGAGTAGTTGATTTATAAAATTCATACTTACTTTTACGCTCGTCTTGAATCTACCTTTTTTCATAGCACAACGCGGCTTTACGCGCCGGAAAGGCGGCTTTTCATCATTCATCATTCGTTTGGCAATAGCAGCTACGGCATTGAGTGTAGCGGTTATGGTACTCGCTATAGCCTTTATTCAAGGATTTAAGTATGAAATAAGAGATAAGATTTTTAGTTTTTGGGGGCATGTTGTTGTCACCAACTTTTCTCAAAATGCATCTGATCTCATTCTCTCTGAACCGATTCGTTACGATGACAATTTAGTGAAACAGATCACTGCTTTACTACATGTAAAACAAGCAACTCCTTTTATAGTAAGACCTGCCATTCTGAAAACAAAAATGGACATGGAAGGGATAAAGCTGAAGGGGATTTCTGATGGTTATCGCTTTCCTGAAAAAATGGATTTGAAAGGCGACAAGATTAATTTTTCTGATACAGATTATGCACGACAAGTTATTATCTCTAAATCAACTGCCGATAAACTCAATTTAAAATTGAATGACAACTTACAATTGTATTTTATAGAACGGGGAAGTACTGCACCGAGAATACGAAAGGTGAAACTCGTAGGTATTTTTCATACAGGAATGGAAGAGGTAGATAAAACCTATGCTATCTGTGATATGAGGATGTTGCAACGAATAAATAATTGGAACAGTGACGATATCAACGGCTATCAGATAGATTTAGACAATGAGAAGAAAATGCAGGAGACCTCCGATGCTATTTTTGATAAATACCTCGATGCCCCTTTACATTCTTATACCATGAAAGAAGTGTACATTAATATTTTTGATTGGCTACAATTGCAGAACATTAATGCACAAATCGTTCTCATTATAATGGCTATCGTTGCTACAATTAATCTTGCTGTGGCGATCATGATCTTGATAGTAGAGCAGTCGCGTTTGGTAGGAATATTAAAAACAATGGGAATGCAGTTTTCACATATCATGCGTATTTTTCTAAACCATGCATTTGTAATTGCTGTTACCGGAATTTTAATAGGAAATATTATTGCTTTAGGCATTTGCTGGCTGCAATTGGAGACAGGGTTCTTAAAACTGAATGAAAGCACTTACTACATGAAACAAGTGCCGGTTAGAATTACAATGAGCTATATCCTCTTAATTGATATTGCAACGCTGGTATTTTGTCTATTGTTTATGTTGCTTCCTACATTATACATTCGTCGTATTCAACCCGTAAAGGTCCTACAATTCAAATGAGTAAAGACAGTAAGGCACGATATTCTGAAATTGTTAAACAGCATTTTTTACCATTGTTTTTTCAGCCTTGGTGGATGGATATGGTGAGTAGTAAATGGGATGTTGCTATTGCAGAAAATGGACAAAATGTAGAAGGTGTTTGGGTTTATACTTTAGAAAAAAAGATCGGGGTCAATATTATTAGAAATCCATTGCTCACGCCCTATTTAGGACCTGTATTTTTCATTTCTCCAAAACTATCTCCTTCGAGACGATCCTCTAAAGAAGAAAAAATTTTTGAACAACTTTTTCAGCAGTTGCCTAAGTGGGATTTCATGGATGTAATGTGCTTACCTGCGTTCAATAATTTTTTGTCATTTCATCATCAAGAATTTAATCATACACAACGAATTACCTATCATGTTGATCTCAGTTTTGATAAAGATGTGCTTTTTGAGAATGTAAATTCTAAGCAACGATACGCTATCAGACAAGCTGCAAAAGAATTGACAATAACGGACGGTAAGCCTTTTACAAAACAGTTTTATGAATTACATAAACAAACACTTACAGGGAAAGGCAAAAACTATCCATACACACAGACGTTTATCAAAAAAATTATTGATACCAGCCTTCAGAACAAGAAAGCTTTTTTCAAAGCTGCAGTAAATGCTAACAATGCAATTGCCGCAATGATATTTACAGTATATGATGATGACTGTATGTATTTATTGCTTACTGCTACTAACAAAGAAGCCAAACATAATGGTGCAGTCGCCTTACTTATTTGGGAAGCAATACTTGAAGCAAAGAATAAAGGCTTGAAAATTTTTGATTTTGAAGGAAGTATGGATAAAGGTATAGGGCAATTTTTTAGAAGCTTTGGTGGCGAACGCAAAACCTATTTACATGCCTACCGCAATACATCTAAAATGTGGAAGCTGAAAGAGTTGATTAGATAAAATATTGACTTGAATGTCTGGGTAAAAAAGTAGAACTCTATATCAATAAATAATCCACATTTTTCAACTTCTCGGGCTGAATGAATTGCGCTAGTTGTATGTCGTTAATAGACCTCATAGCATCAATATACTTATTAGCATCTTCATCTGCATCCGGGCCTTGTATCATAAACAAATAATCCAATTGTTTCAATTCTGTGAGCAATGCCTGTTTATTGCTCTTTAGTTTATATACAGAAAAATGATTGCTGTTCATTGGTGCATCATAGCGGTAGAGAGCAAAATAATGAGAAATGTTTTGGCTCGTTTTCATGCAAATATCAAAGTCGCCATCTCTGCATAATTTCAAATCAAAACAATCATTTATCATACCACAAAATCGGTAAGAAGGTAAAGCAGATACAATGCCTATTAATGCAGTGTCCGTGAAAAACGAATCGTGCATGGCTTCTGTATCGAGTATGAATTTGGCGGACATTCAAATAGTTTTTTGGACTTTGAGAGTCTATTACACAAAAATCATCCATCTTTCTATAATTTGCAATAAAACTTCATAACATGTCCACAACCATCATTGTTATCGTCATTATCCTTGCGCTGATATTCGCCGGCATCGCCACGGTACAACAAGGAACGGTAGCCGTCATTACCATTTTTGGTAAATACCGTCGTGTGTTACGTCCCGGTTTAAATTTCAGAATTCCTTTTATTGAAAAAATCTTTAGAAGAATATCTTATCAAAACCGTTCTATCGAATTGAAATTTCAGGCAATTACACAAGATCAGGCGAATGTGAACTTTGCTGCAATGCTTTTGTATTCTGTACTTAACAACGATGACCATACTATTCAAAATGTGGCGTTTAAATTCATGGACGAACGAAATTTCATGCAAGCTTTGATTCGCTCTGTGGAAGGTTCTGTTCGCGCATTCGTCGCTACAAAAAAACAATCTGAGATCTTACAACTTAGAAGTGAAATTATTCTGCATGTAAAAGAACAGCTGGATAAACAACTCGAAGATTGGGGTTATCATCTTTTAGATCTTCAACTGAATGATATTGCTTTTGATGAAACCATCATGCGTTCAATGGCTCAGGTGGTGGCATCTAACAACCTGAAAGCTGCTGCAGAAAACGAAGGACAAGCATTATTGATTACCAAAACAAAAGCTGCAGAAGCGGAAGGTAATGCGATAAAAATATCTGCTGAGGCAGAAAGACAAGCAGCACAGCTTCGTGGACAAGGTGTGGCACTTTTCCGTGAAGAGGTGGCAAAAGGTATGGCGATGGCTGCGAAAGAAATGGAAAATGCCAACCTTGATGCTTCGTTCATTTTATTCTCTATGTGGACGGATGCCATCAAACATTTTGCAGAAAATGGACAAGGCAATACCATTTTCTTAGACGGATCCAACGATAACCTGCAACGCACCATGCAGCAGATGATGAGTTTTATGCAATCACCAAAGGATATGAAGAGTGGTGATGTGGGGAACAGATAATGATTGCATGTAGTAAGGTGGTTTCATATGTACCGCATATCATTAAAGCATAAATTTTGAATGCTAAACGCAGGTGGAAACCCCTGCTTGCACAAAAACTAAAAGAAGAATGTACTATTTCCTTTTTCCTC
>CBFGYQ010000044.1:0-10285 GCA_965652995.1 uncultured bacterium | reverse complement strand
TCTACTATTTCCAGTTTGTTGAACGTATCAGGAATATTTGCCCATTGTAATGTTGCGTTACCGTTCTTCTTCGCTTCAATGAACATTTTTATTTGGTCGCCTACCAATATTTCTACAGCATCAAGTTTTGCATTGACGGTTACCTCATTTTGCGCAAACAAGACATTGCTTTTTGTAAAAACAATTAATAAAATGAACGCTATGCGCAATGATTTCATGTTGTATTATCTTCCTTTAAAAAATCCTTGTAGTTTCTTGATATAATCTTCATCTGTCCTCACCGAAAGCAGCGCAGCATTACTTTTCCGAAAACTCTGCACAAAATACTGTTGTTGCTCGTCAAACACTTTTTGGTATTGCAAACGAAGATTTTTGTTTTCTGTATCTATCCAAGTCACCGTTCCGTTTTCTGCATCTATCGCTTGCACTAAACCCGCAGCAGGCATTTCTCTATCTCCTTTATCAAAGACTTGTATACCTATCACATCATGTTTGCGCGCTGCATGTTGCAATGCTTTTTCATAAGGTCTGCTGATGAAATCGCTCAACACAAATGCAATCGTTTTTTTCTTCACCACATTATTCAAATATTCCAACGCCACTTGCACATTGGTGTCATTACTTGGCGAAGGTTCTAATGCGATCAACTCGCGAATGATGCGCAGAATATGGCTTCTACCTTTCTTCGGAGGAATAAATTTCTCGATCTTATCGCTAAAGAAAATAACACCCACCTTATCATTATTAGTAACTGCAGAAAAAGAGATCACCGCACTTATCTCTGTTATCAATTCTCTTTTGCTACGTGCATTCGTACCAAACAACGAACTTCCACTTACATCCACCAACAACACCACCGTCAGCTCGCGCTCCTCTTCAAACACCTTTATATAAGGATGCGAAAAGCGCGCTGTCACATTCCAGTCGATTGCCTTCACATCATCGCCCGGCGTATATTCGCGCACCTCACTAAACGACATACCACGCCCCTTGAATGCAGAATGATACTCACCTGCAAAAATATGATTACTCAGTCCTTTCGTTTTAATTTCGATGCGGCGTACACGCTTCAGTATTTCGGATGTGGTGAGCATTGGGGGTTAGAATGCTTGCTTTGGTACAATTATTTTAGCTGACAAATGTAACATCTAAGCTACGCATCAAAAAAACAGACACTATTAAAATTTTCTGAAAATATGTGTTTCTTTTGGGGTTCTAGCTGTGGAATGCTGATTGATCTGTGGTGGCGATGGCACCGTTCATCGGAGAATAGTCATTAGGCTTTGCCAAGAAAAAAGTAAGAGAAAACAAACTATGGAATTCAGTCCTAACAATCCAATCGTAAAAACTTGCCTTCAAGGAATGGAGCAGGAAGAAAAAAACAACACTGAAGAAGCAAGTAAAATATTTCTCAAAGCATGGAACGAAGCAACAAGCGACTTTGAAAAATTCTTAACGGCTTTCTATGTTGCGCGCCATCAGAAAAATGCTTCTGACCGTTTAGAATGGTATCAAACTTCCTTGCAACACGCATTAAAAGTAAATGATGCTGCTGCGAATAGTGCTTTACTAACATTACACAATAGCATTACAAAATGCTATGAAGAACTAAACGACGTCGACAATGCAAAACAGTATTACGACTTAGCAAATTCGCTTGCAGGAAACCCATCAGATAAAGGACCTTTTTATCACGGCACAAAAGCAAATATGCAAGTTGGTGATTTGCTGACAGCAGGTTATCAATCCAATTACAAAACAGAACTTATCATGAACCATATTTATTTCACAGCATTGCTTAATGGTGCCGGACTTGCTGCTGCGTTAGCAAACGGCGATGGACTGGAACGTGTTTACATAGTAGAACCTACAGGAAATTTTGAAAATGATCCTAATGTAACAGACAAAAAATTTCCGGGTAATCTCACTCGATCTTATCGCACAGCAGAACCTTTGAAAATAATAGGAGAAATGAAAGACTGGTTGAAACAAATGCCTGAAGAACTACAGAAATGGCGTGAAAGATTGGCGAATAATAAAGGAGAAATTATTAACTAACATAAAAAAGCAGAAGACTTAATTTTGCTAACTCAAAAAAGAAAACATCATGAAAAGAATTACTGCAATAGGATTTACATCAGCGATGCTTTTAAGCTTTGCAGCTTGTAATGAAAACACTGCATCAGACGATAGTGGAACAAATGACACAACAACAGTTGATGCTACAACAAGTACAAAAGCTATAGAACTCACGGATGTTCCGGCTTCACCTGAATTTGCAGGAGCTACATTAAACATGGGCGAAATTGTACCTACCATTGTAGGAGATAGTGTAAAACTCAATTTCAACTTTAATGTGACCAATTATGAATTGAAAGCACAAACCGCCGATGCAAGTGAAAAGCTTTGCAATAATTCAAAAGACGGTCAGCACATTCATTTCATTTTGGATAATAAGCCTTACGCTGCGTTGTACGAGAAAAAACATACAACAACCGTTGCAAAAAATACAGAGCATTACTTGGTTGCATTTCTTTCACGTTCATATCACCAATCCTTAAAAAATAAAGAAGCTGCTTTAGTTTATCATTTTAAAGTAGATGAAAATGGTAAGGTTGTAAAATTGGATGCTCCTACAACACCAATGCTTACTTACAGCCGCCCGAAAGGAGATTACTTAGGCAAAGACACAGAAAACATCTTATTAGATTTCTATGTTTGGAATGCAACGTTGGGCAATGATTATAAAGTGAAAGCAGACATCAACACCGGAGGAAAAGATACCAGCATCATGATCTCTGAATGGAAATCTTATTTCTTGAAAAATTTGGCAATGGGTAAGTCTACTATCAAACTGACGTTGGTAGATAAAGATGGTAACCAAGTGAATGGACCTGAAACAGAAGTAAGTCGCGATATCAACTTGGCAATGGATGAACCAATGAAATAATTCTGTTGTTCAAATATTCTAAAATGCTCTGCAAGTTGCAGAGCATTTTTTGTCAACGTATTTCTAGTTTAGTTCATCGTCTTCATCTTCTTTTAGAGATTGTTTTTCACTAGCATACTCTTTCACTCTTCTCTCTCCGATCTGCTGCCGCCACATTGCGTAGTACAATCCTTTTTGCTCCAGCAGCATATCATGCGAACCTTGCTCCACAATTTTTCCTTTCTCCAAAACATAAATGACATCAGCGTGCATAATGGTAGAAAGACGGTGCGCAATGTGAATGATGATCTGTTTTCGTTCACCGGAAATAGCACGAATGGTGTTGGTAATTTCTTCTTCGGTTAGACTATCCAACGCAGATGTAGCTTCATCAAAAATCAACAATTGGGGATCGCGCAACAAAGCTCTTGCGATAGAGATACGTTGTTTTTCACCACCGGATAATTTCATTCCATTCTCTCCAAGTAATGTATCAATTCCTTTTTCTGATCGTTCCAAAAGTTTGGTAGCAGAGGCTTTTCGCAAGGCTTCTTTGATGTCTTCATCGGTTGCTTCTGGATGTACAAATTGCAGATTGTATTTTATCGTTCCTGAAAAAAGCTGCGTGTCTTGTGTTACAAATCCGATCTTCCTGCGAAGCTGATTGTATCTAATTTTTGAAAAAGAAGTTTCATTAAAATAAATTTCTCCACTCACCGGTTTATACAAGCCTACCAATAGTTTTACCAAAGTAGATTTTCCTGCACCTGAAGGACCTACAAAGGCAATCGTTTCACCTGCATTCACCGAAAAACTGATGTTGTCGATAGCATTGTAAGAAGCCGTTTTATGACGAAAAACAACGTTCTCAAAACTAAGGCGATGCAAATCTTTTATATCAACCGGCACATCAGGACGTTGCTCAATCGGTTTGTGCATCAGCGTGTCAAAGTTATTCACCGATGCTTCCACCTCTCTGTATTGCAACATGATATTTCCCAAATCTTGCAGCGGGCCAAAAATTGTCGTAGAGATGAATTGCATACTTATCAACTCACCTGTTGTCAATACATTTCTGAAGATCAACCAAAGCAAAATGAACAAGATAGATTGACGCAATAAATTCAAAATCGTTCCTTGCAGAAAACCCAATGTTCGCACCTTGCGCACCTTTTGCATTTCGAGATTGTATATCTTTTGCGTTTGCTCTTTCAGCCTTCTTATTTCAGGAAAAGTCAAGCCCAGACTCTTTACCAGTTCTATGTTTCGCAGGCTTTCTGTTATCACGCCGCTCATCTTATTCGTCTCTCGATTGATGCTGCGCTGCACAGTTTTTATCTTTTTAGAAAGCATACCCGTCAAGCCGCCCAACACCAAAATGCCAATGACAAACACTGGTATCAACATCCAGTTTTTCGTGACGCTGTACCATATCAAAAAACCAATACCTACGATGCTGGAAAATAGAATGTTGATGAAAGATGTAACAAAACGCTCGGTATCGGTTTTTACTTTTTGCAGAATGGAAAGTGTTTCACCACTACGACTTTCTTCAAACTCCTGAAATGACAACCGCAAGGTTTGTCGCAAGCCGTCATTGAATATCTGCATACCAAACCGCGCCACAGCCATACGTGTAAGATACTCTTGCACACTCTTGAAAACCCTTGCCAGCAATGCCACTCCGATAGCAATACTCAACCATTTCAACACACCGTTTATCAACTCGCTTTGCGGAAGTCGGTTAGGATTGTTGGCGTAGTCATCAATGATTTTCCCGAAAATGACCGGATCTATGAGACTAAGCAACTGTGCAACACCCGCAGCCAGCAGCGAATAGAAGATAAGCATCTGCTGCGGTTTCAGGTATTTCCATAAAATACGCATGAAGGAAGATAGTGAAATTTTTTGGGTGTCACCTGTACAACTCTATTAAGCAATAGTCACGATGGCATTAAAAAGAAAATATTGCGCAGTCAAATAACTGCATTATATTTGCAGTCAATTAGCTGCACAAAATGGAAGTACGTAGAGATATTTTTCAGGCCATAGCCGATCCAACGCGTAGAGCGATTTTGGCGTTGCTAGCACTTCAAGCAATGACGCCCGGAGCCATTGCTCAAAATTTTGATTCATCGAGACAGACGATCTCAAAGCACATCCAGATTTTGACCGAATGTCAACTTGTAATACAAGAACAAAAAGGACGTGAAATCTATTACCATTTTAATGGCCAAAAGATGAAAGAAGTATCTGACTGGGTAGATCAATACCGAAAATTTTGGGACAACAAACTTGATTCTCTAGAAGGTTATTTAGCAAAAATTCAAAAAAAGAACAAGTAGTAAGATGAAGCAATACAATACATTCAAACAGGAAGGCAATACGCTAATACATACAAGACTTCTTGATGCACCCATAAATCTTGTTTGGGAAGTATGGACCACACCGGAACATATAAAAGAATGGTGGGGACCAAACGGTTTTTCTTTAACGACCAACTCAATGGTTGTAGCAACCGATAACGTATGGGACTTCATAATGCATGGTATGGGACGTGATTGGGATAATAGAATTGAGTATATAGAAGTGATCAAGCCTTCGATGCTAAAGTACAGACATTCGGGGGCAGAAAACGAAGATTATAACTTCATAGTAACTGTTTACTTTGAAGAAATTGAAGAAAAAACTTTACTGACAATGAAGTCAGTTTTTAAATCGGAAGCAATTATTAAAGAGTTGAACAGAAAAGTAAATGCCATCGAAGGCGGTAAACAGACCCTAAATCGTCTTGAAAATTATCTTAAATCATTTAATTGATAACAATAAATAACACATCATAAATTCAATACAATGCGGAAAATTATTTCATTTATGCACATGTCACTTGACGGTTTTGTAGCCGGTCCGAATGGAGAACTCAATTGGGCCAAAGTTGACGAAAGATTATTTGATTATGTTGGCAAGCGAATAAACAAAGGCACTACAGCACTATATGGTCGAAAGACTTACGAATTGATGGAAAGCTATTGGCCTACAGCGGGAGAAAAACCGAACGCATCAAAACATGATATTGAACACTCCAAATGGTACAAGGAAGTTCACAAAGTAGTTTTATCAAGATCATTGAAAGCCTCAGATTTAGTCAATACAACAATTATCCATGACAACCTAGTTGGGCAACTCAATGAAATAAAGCAACAATCCGGCCATGACATTTTACTTTTTGGAAGTCCGACTGCAACACATGCACTGATGCAACAAAACTTAATTGACGGCTACTGGCTATTTGTTAATCCAATTATTTTGGGGCAAGGCATTCCATTGTTTGTCGATAACAAAAATGAAGTAAAGCTAAAACTATTGAACACCCATCAATTTGACAGCGGAGTAACTGAAATGAACTACATAGTGGATAGAGAATAATAAAGATTGACATTGAAACACTATAAACCCAATACCATCTTAGTAATTTTCACTAATCAATTCAACGAAATACCAGCTAATGAAATAGGCAGGTTATTGTGAAATAACAAGGCAAAGCATTGCACATCTCTAAAATATTTCTGCAACGGAAAGCCGGAGACAATATGCATGGCTTCTGCCTCATCTTCAGCATTTACAACACACCAAATGTGGTCTTTACTTTCGGATACGCTGTAAGAGAAAACTCTAGCTTCGGAAAATAATTTGTTGATGTATTCTCTTTGTTCAGGAATAACGCCAATGATTTCTTCTGTAAGCTCCGGTAGTTCTATCTGAAACAAAAACGCTGGCATTTCGGAAATCATTTTAGACTACTCATCGTATCAGAGTAATATTTCCTGACCGTTTGAATCGCTTGCCTGCTGTACAAAATCCATCTGCCTCCCATACATAAACTCCGAGCGGAGCTGGTTTACCATTTACCTTTCCATCCCACCTTTTCGTTACATCTGTAGTTTGGAAAACTTGTCTGCCCCAACGATCGTATATGGAGAATGAATTGAGTTTTACGATTTGATTATTCAATAATCCTATTGTCTTCACAGTAGGATCACTACTACCAGGAATGAATGCGTTCGGCACATTGATGTCGTTACAATCTACATGTACCACAACAGTATCTATATCATAACAGCCGTCTGTATTGGTTACTTCTAAATAATAAGTATAATCAAACGGAGGATTTACTTCCGGGTTGTTACCGGTCAATGTTTTAATGAACTGATTTGGTGACCAAACTAATGTATAGTTAGGGCCGCTTGTTGTCATTGGTCCACCAATTACTGTCGTAGCTCCATCACCTATAGTGCGGTCTGGTCCGGCATCTGCTTTGTTTTTGCTAACAGTTACATCTATTGAAGTATCAACAATACAACCGTTGGCATACGTCATTACTAGATTATATGCTACAGTAAATTCAGGTGCTACTTTCACGCGGTTAATGTCGAAGGTATCAATTCTATAGTAAGGTGTCCATGTATAGGTCAATGCAGGTGGGGATAATGCAAGTAATGTTGCTGTATCTCCTTGGCAAAGGAATGTATCCAAACCTATAGTCATCGGCGGCAATACTAATGCTTCAATTTGTTTACACTCAACTTGCATATCTGCACGCCCTTCATTTACCGCTAAGTAAACAGTGTACGTTCCCGGCGCCTTATAGGAATAAATCGGAGGACTCTTTTCAGTAGAGCTTTGTATATTCACATCCTGACATTGTGGAAAATAAATTTGAGAGAGTGAGTTATTACCTCCGTTTGTAACAAACGTAAAAATGCTATCCTTATCTCTTATCACTCTCGAAATAGATGTAGGATCACTCATATTTGCCAAACCAATATAGTTAGCACCTGTATAAGGGCCAGTTATGGTAGGCAAATCAAGACGTACCAGATCACTTGTATTTGTATTGGTAAGGAATAAGTGCATTGTATTACAATCTCTTACAAAAGTGATACTACTTGGATCGAATAAACGTCCATCGGTATTACCTAGATTGAATGGAGTAGGTGTATTGGTGATGCTTGTACCGAAATCAAACCTACTTAATGTATTACTAGTTGCGTTTGTCACGAAAGCATGCCAATTACCTTTTTCAAATACAGGCACCATATCAGTGGGTCCACCTAAGCCAAAAGAAGAACCTAAATCTACAACCGTTGGGGTTTGAGATGAGTTGTCACCCAACAATAATCTCAACAATTTATTATCTCCATTGTTTACCACATAACCGTAATAATCACCACCTTCTTCTTGTACAAAAATTCCTCTAGGTCCATTAAGTAAGCCTGAGTGGTTACCCATATTCACTATATTAGGAGTATTTGCTAGAGTAGACCCAAAATCTAAACGGACAATAGAAGAGTTAGCAACAGTGCTACCACCGCAGATAAATAAATGCCAATTACCGTCTAGCGCTTTCACTGCGAATAATTTAGACGTTTCTAATGGCATTACATCATTGAGTGTTCCGAAATTAACGGTATCAGGTTCGTTATTAAGGCTGCTGCCAAAATCAAGCAATAGCAATGTATCAGACGTTGATCCGGTAGTTGCTTGTACAGCTATAAACGCATAATAATCTGCTCCATCCTTCACTACTTCTATAGCAGTTGGTCTGTTGAAGAAAGTAGAACCTGCATTAGTCCCTTGAACAGTATTATATATATAGCCGGAACAGAAACCCCAGTAATAAGATTCCGCAGGTGTAGCAAAACTATCTATCAAATAAACCGGCTGTCTCACACATACGGTATCGGGTGCGCTGAACAAATTTTGAGCAAAAGAAACATTAAGCTGTGAGCAGATCAGCAATAACAAAACGAGTAGGCTTTTTCTCATATTCTTGAAAAAGTATTTCACAATATTGGGCTAATATAATAATTCAGTTAAAATTTTTATAGCAATACACTATTTTTATTTCCTCAAACCTAAAGATAAAGATGTTTCAAAATTTCGGTATTACAAATTCTATTTTTAAGACAGTAGCTACGTTTGTATTAATTTCAATGGCTTTCACCGCTTTTTCTAAAGAAGGAATGTGGCTGCCACCAACCCTAAAAATGCGCGAGGCAGATATGCAAGCAATGGGTTTGGAAATACCTATCGAAAAAATTTACAACGAAAATGGTACGGGACTAAACAATGCCGTGGTGCTATTTGGAAAAGGATGTACCGGAGAGATCATTTCTTCGAAAGGATTGTTGCTTACTAATCACCATTGTGGTTATGGTACGGTGCAAGGATTGAGCAGTAAGGAAAAAGATTATTTCGCTAAAGGCTTTTGGGCAATGAATAATAATGGCGAACTACCCTGCCCCGGGCTGACGGTTACTTTCATCCGCAAAATGGAAAATGTAACGGACCTAATATTAATAGGAATACCTGATACTATTTCTGATAAACAACGAGATGCGATGATAGCCGGCAATATAAAAGCACTGGAAAAAGGCTATAGATATACTACCAAATATGATGCTCAGATAAAACCTTTCTTCAATGGCAATCAATACTGGGTCATTATTTCAGAAACATTTAGAGATATACGTCTTGTAGGGTTTCCTCCTAATGGAATTGGGCAATTCGGTGGAGACACCGACAATTGGATGTTCCCAAGACATACAGGAGACTTTAGCATGTTTAGAGTGTATGCAGGTGCAGACAACAAACCGGCTGACTATTCTGCCAATAACAAACCTTACACAACACAGAACTTCTTAACCATCAATGCAGGTGGTTATAAAGAAGGAGATTTCACGATGGTTTATGGATTCCCGGGAACTACAAAAGAATATATATCCTCTTACCAACTCAATCAAATCTACACTATCAGCGACCCTACAGCCATTGCCTTACGCACCAAAAAATTAGCATCTTGGACAAAAGACATGGATGCGTCACGCGATGTTTTTCTAAAGTATACTTCTAAACGTGCAGGTGTAGCCAACGCTTGGAAAAAATGGCAAGGAGAGGTGCGCGGATTAAGAATAAACCGTGTACCTGAGCGCAAAGCAAATTATGAAAATGACTATCAGGCGTGGGCTGTAGCCGACAATACCTATGTTTTTGATGACAATATACTTTCTAATATTTTGGTGAATACATCCAGAGCAAATGATGCGTTGAAAGCTGAGACTTACATAAATGAGGGAGTAATGGGAATAGAATTGATAGCGCAAGCTGCTGTGTTGGACAAGATGCTAAAAGTGATAGAATCATCACTTCCTGAAACCAAAAAATCGGATTCGGTAAAAAAACTGGCGAGATCATTAGACGGATTTTATAAAAATTATGATGCAGCCACCGACGAAAATCTTTTTGCCGTAATGATGCCGGCTTATATGAATGGCATGAACGGGGATGTACCGGATT
>CBFGYQ010000043.1:0-10325 GCA_965652995.1 uncultured bacterium | reverse complement strand
GGGTGGCTTCAAAAACCACCCTTACTTTTTATATTTATCTCGGACAACAGTATTTAAAATAATTATCTTTAAAAAAACTGAGGTAGAGACAAGTTCTTGTTTTAGCTTTGCACAAATTTTCTCTTTTGTTCAAGCAATTGATAGCACTACTCTTCTTTGTTGCGTTTGCTTTGCAGACGTTCAGCAGTGCATTTATTGTGTTGGATTATTACTCGAATACGCAATCTTACATCGCCAAATGTGAGAATAAGTCAAAGCCAAAATTGCAGTGTAATGGCAAGTGTCAGATGGCGAAGAAGATGAAGGAAGAACAAAAAAAGGAAGAGAAAAATCCTGAACGAAAAGCTGAATACAAAACAGAATATATCGTTTCATCCAAGTCATTTTTCCTCACTATCATACCAATAGCATTTTCTGAAATAATCATTTATCCTGAATTAGTAACACCTAAGGAAATAAAATTTTCCAATCGTGTGTTTCATCCTCCTGCTGCAATAGGATAGTTCTCATTTTGTTACAATAGCTTTTTATTCAAATGCTAAAGATGTAGATATTGCTTTCGCTGCAAAGTAGTTGCTGTCTTTGAGCATTGGGTTACTAAGCTTTTTGCAGCACTTCTATGCACTTTTATGCTTACTTAATACAAAGGTGTATTAGAGCTATTTCAATCAATTTATTACTTCATAAAAATTTATAAAAATGAAACACATCTTCATAGCAGGTCTTGCTGCAACACTCCTTTTCGCTTCTTGTAAAAAAGAAAACAATACTCCTTATAATACTAATGCAAAATCAGAGCTGTCTGTAGAATTTGATAACATAGCAGGATCCGCCGACTTACTGCTCAATACTGGTAGCTATACCAATGCACTTGGCGAAGCATTTAAAGTATCCAAGCTCAAATATTACGTAAGCAATTTTTCGTTTACAAAAACAGACGGTACGACTTATACCATACCACAAAACGAGAGTTATTTTTTAATTGATGAATCAAAAACCGATAGTCGTTCAGCTGCATTTCAAGTACCGGAAGGAGAGTATAAAACCCTAACTTTTACTATCGGTGTGGACAGTCTTAGAAGTACAAAAGATATAAGCGAACGTACGGGTACATTAGACCCAACAGGTGATGGTGGCGATATGTACTGGGGTTGGAATAGTGGTTACATTTTCTTTAAAATGGAAGGCAGTTCACTTGCTTCGCCTGATGGCTCTTTCATGTATCACATCGGTGGATTTGGAGGGTATAATTCGACAACTCTTAATAATATCAAGACCATAACCATTGACTTGAGTGAAAGAGGAAATCCACAGGTAAAGCAAGGAAAGGAAGCTAATATTCATTTGATGGTGGACATACTTAAAATGTTCAATGGTGCTACTAACATTAGCATCGCAACTAATCCTATGGTGATGTTTGACCCAGTTAGCACAACTATTGCCAACAACTATGTAAACATGTTCCGACATGACCATACTGAAAATTGAGAGACATGAACAGGAAATTAATAGTAATACTTATCCTTGTTACTGGCGTTTATGCCTGTAGCAAGGATCCTTTGATAGAAGATCCGTATAAAGCTTTTGAAAAGCCTGAGTATTTCCCTGCAACTGTTTACAGATTTGAAAATAACGCTATTACAAAAGAAGGTTTTGAACTAGGAAAGAAATTGTTTTATGACCCTCTTTTATCTGCCAATAATACAATCAGTTGTGGCAGTTGTCATATTCAAACGTCCGCTTTTACACAGCATGGGCATAGTGTCAGTCACGGTATAGAAGACAGATTGGGAACGCGCAATAGTCAGCCTATTATGAACCTTGCATGGAATACTTCATTCTTTTGGGACGGTGGTGTTTTTGATTTAGATCTTCAGCCGATAGTACCCATTACCAATCATGTAGAAATGGGAACTACTGTAGAAGAGGTTGTGCAAAAACTAAGTACCAATTCGAGCTACAGGCAGTCCTTCAAGGCGGCATTTGGCAAGGAAGAAATTACAAGTACAACTTTCTTAAAAGCACTTTCTCAATTTATGCTGATGTGTGTAAGCAGCAATGCAAAATATGACAGCGTTAAAAGAGGTACGTCTGCTTTTACTTCTATAGAACAAAAAGGTTATGCAGTATTTCAACAAAAATGCAATACTTGCCATCAAGAACCACTTTTCACAGATTATTCTTTTAGAAATAATGGGCTGAGCATAAGTACAGTGGATGATAAAGGACGATTTAATATAACCCTGAATGAAGAAGATAAATATAAGTTCAGAGTGCCTTCGTTACGAAATCTGTCTTACACAACACCTTACATGCACGATGGAAGATTTTTTGATTTGGAGGGTGTGTTAGACCATTATACTTCAGGAATAGAACATACGCAAAACCTTGAAGTGCTATTGACCGATGGGATAAAACTTACGCATGAGGAGCGAACAAGTCTTCTTGCATTTTTAAAAACACTTGACGACCGAAGTTTTTTATTAAACAAACGGTTATCAGAATAATTACTACACCAAGAATGAAAAACACTAAACGATATTTTCTTACATCCATCATCATGTTACTTGCATTTGTTTCTCAAGCATGCGACATTTGCGGATGCGGATCAGGAGGAAATTACATAGGCATTCTTCCGGAGTTTAGTAAACATGTGGCAGGCCTGAGGTATAGAAATAATGCGATGGCTACACACCTCGGGGTAGGCGGTGCTATCACTTATCTTACAACACAAGAGCAGTACAATACTTTGGAAATTTGGGGTGGATGGACTATAAAAGATAAAGTACGATTGATGCTCACTCTGCCGTATGGGTTCAACCAAAAAACAAATCAATCTATTACTAAAAGAAAAAGTGGCATTGGAGACGTGAGTGTTTCCGCTTTTTATCAATTGCTTAATAATAGGAAAACAGTTTTTAGTAATAAATTATTGGTTCAAAGTTTATGGTTAGGCGGAGGCGTAAAACTTCCCATTGGAAAGTACAGCCCAACGGACGAGAACAGTTCAGGTAATGATGCTAATCTTTTTCAATTAGGTACAGGTAGCTTTGATTTCAACATTACAGCCATGTACGATATACGCTTACAGGATGCAGGAGTAAATCTCATGGGAAATTATAAACTCACTACAGTGAATAAATATGATTATAAATACGGCAACAAGTTTAACATCAGCGGTCAGACATACTATAAATTTAGAATAGCTAAAAAGTCATCTATTGCTCCCAGCCTTGGCATACAATATGAAACGTCACAAACTGATTTGAATAATGAATTTGATGTTTTTGTATCGGGAGGAAATTTGTTATTGTTTTCTGCAGGTATGGAGACTGTTTATAAATTAGTTGCGATAGGTGCCAATTATCAATTGCCCTTATCTCAAAACTTAGCAAGAGGAATTGTAAAAGCAAATGACAGGTGGATGCTGCATGTGTCATATTTGTTTTAATAAAAGTGGGGAGTTAAATCAACCTCCTACTTTTTATACTTTGCAGACTTACCAACAAATGCTGCCTTGCAAGTTTCACAGCAAAACCAAGTGGTATCACTATCAGCTATATAGGAATTCTGTCCACGTTTCGTCTTTCTCAATGTCGCATACGGGGTCTATGTTTTTTGCAAGAGGTTTTTCTGTTATAGCATCAGCAGTTGTTTCTGTACTTTCTGTTTTTCCTATGGATTAGAGCAGCCGATTGCTAATAGTAATGTGCTGAGGAATAATGTTGATTTCATAAGTTATTTTTTAGAAGAAATACGGATCACGTTTTGATAAAGCTGTACGCCAAGCAAACAAATAGCTAAGACTACAGTTGTAATAATCATCACCCAAAAAGATTGCAAAGACATGAGCTGCGGAAGCTGGTTGATAAACAATGCTATAACAATGCTTGCGGCTAATCCCACCATCATCATCTTAAATTCCTGATTGAAATGTTTCATGTTGAAAGAAAATTTTATTATTGATAATAAAAAGACACCGCAAGTTACGATGCCGTGTCTTTTTATCTTCAATGAATTGTACTCTACTACGAACTACACGTTACACAACCTTCTTCCATACTGCAACTTGGGGCATTAAATTCTGTAGTTATCTCATCAACATCATTACATGCTGAAGCATCAATTTTAGGTATCATTGGTTCTATATCATTGCTTACTTGTTTTTCTATCGTAAACTGAACCGCCTGTGCAGCCGCTTGTGTACGCAAATAATACATACCTGTTTTCAATCCTTTCTTCCAAGCATAGAAATGCATGGATGTGAGTTTTGCAGCCGTAGGGTTATCAACAAACAAATTCAGCGATTGCGATTGACAGATATAAGCACCTCTGTCCGCCGCCATGTCTATAATGTTGTGTTGTTTGATTTCCCAAACCGTTTTATAAATCTCTTTGATGTCGGCAGGTATATTAGGAATGTTCTGTACAGAACCGTTGTTGGCAATGATGTTATTCTTCATCGTGTTGTTCCACAAGCCCAACTGTACAAGGTCTCTCAACAAATGTTTGTTCACCACAATAAATTCACCACTCAATACTCTTCTTGTATAAATGTTGGAAGTGTAAGGCTCAAAGCATTCATTGTTACCAAATATTAGAAGCTGTAGGCATTGGTGCCACCAACAACGAATTTCTCACACCTGTTTGCATGATTTCCTCACGAAGACTTTCCCAATTATGTCTATCACTTGGTGTTACTTTCCATAAATCAAATTGGAATTTTCCTTGCGAAAGTGGCGAGCCATTAAAGGTTTCGTACGCTCCTAATTCTTTTGCCAAATCTTTACTTGCAGTCATGGAAGCAAAGTAGATGGTTTCAAAAATGTTCTTTTCGAGCATTTTCGCCATATCGCTTTCAAAAGGCAAACGAAGCAGAATAAAGACATCTGCTAAACCCTGCACACCCAAGCCTATCGGGCGATGGCGCATGTTGGAGTTGCGGGCTTCTTCTACAGGATAGTAGTTGTTATCAATAATGCGATTCAGGTTTTTAGTGACTTCGTACGTTACTTCATACAGTTTTTCAAAGTCAAATTTTCCTTCTACCACAAATCTTGGTAACGCCACAGAAGCCAGATTACAACCGCTACTTCATCGGCATTTGTGTACTCCATGATTTCTGTACAAAGATTGCTGCTCTTGATGGTACCCAAATTTTGTTGATTGCTTTTTGTGTTTGCAGCATCTTTATAAAGAAGGTAAGGTGTTCCGGTTTCTATTTGACTTTCCAAAATTGCAAACCACAACTCTTGTGCTTTAATGATTTTTCTCGCTCGTCCTTCTTGTTCGTATTGGGTGTATAGTTTTTCAAATTCTTCACCAAAACATTCATGCAAGCCGGGTGCTTCATTCGGACAAAACAAACTCCATTCGCCATCTGCTTCCACACGCTTCATAAACAAATCGCATATCCACAAGGCATAAAACAAATCACGAGCGCGTAATTCTTCTTTACCATGATTTTTTCTTAAATCCAAAAACTCAAAAACATCTGCGTGCCAAGGCTCAAGATATACGGCGAATGCACCCTTTCGTTTTCCACCGCCTTGATCCACATAGCGAGCTGTATCATTAAACACATGAAGCATCGGCACTAAACCGTTACTCGTACCGTTTGTTCCGCCAATATAACTTCCTGTAGCACGTACATTATGAATAGCCAAGCCAATACCACCGGCACTTTGCGAAATCTTAGCTGTCTGTTTTAACGTGTCATAAATACCATCAATGCTGTCATCTTTCATGGCGAGCAAAAAGCAAGAAGACATTTGTGGTTTCGGTGTTCCTGCATTGAAAAGCGTGGGCGTTGCATGTGTAAACCAACGTTCACTCATTAGGTTGTAAGTTTTGATAGCACTTTCAATGTCTTGTTTGTGAATGCCAATAGCTACACGCATATACATATGCTGCGGACGTTCTACAATTTTTCCATTCACCTTTAATAAGTAGGATTTCTCCAATGTTTTAAAACCGAAATAGTCAAACGCAAAATCTCTGTCGTAAATGATGGAGCTATCGAGCAACTCCGCATGGGCGTCTATTATTTGCATTACATCATCTGCTATCAACGGCATTATACGACCCGTTGCATCATCTTTGTATTGATGCAGCGATTGTATGGTTTCAGAAAATGATTTTGTGGTGTTTTTGTGCAGATTGCTTACGGCAATGCGGCTTGCAAGCAACGCATAGTCAGGATGTTTTGTGGTAAGTGATGCGGCGGTTTCTGCTGCAAGATTATCCAATTCAGTTGTGGTTACACCATCGTAAATACCTTCAATTACCTTCTTTGCCACGTCTATCACATCTACCAATGGGCTTAGGCTATAAGAGAGTTTTTCAATGCGCGCAGTTATCTTATCAAACTTTACGCTTTCTTTTTTACCGTTTCTTTTTGTTACAAACATTGTTATAAAAAATTTTAGTTATCAACGTTGTTTTCTCCGATGGAGACATCATTGCGACGCTCCGTTCATCTCTATTGCTACTATGGAGAACTTTGTTTCACACGAAGCACACAACGAATACAACGAAACAATTTTCTCTATGTTTTTCTACGTCTATTATCTACGTTGCACTCTTTGTCTTCGTTGTTTCTTTGCGTGAAATCAGCCTTTCTAAAAATCCTCATCCAGCGAGAAATTCTGTGCGTCCTTATTAGCCAGCACACCGGCTTTTTGATAATCGCCCACACGTTTTTCGAAGAAATTGGCTTTTCCTTGCAGTGAGATCATTTCCATGAAGTCAAAAGGATTAGTAGCGTTGAACATTTTAGAGTAACCCAATTCGCTCAGTCATCTGTCTGCCACAAACTCAATGTATTGTTGCATCAATTTCGCATTCATGCCTATCAAATCAACAGGCAAAGCATCTGTGATAAATTCTTTTTCTATTGCAACAGCATCACCAATAATTCCTTTTACTGCTGCTTCCGAAAGTTTATTGTTCAGCATGTTGTAAAGCAAACATGCAAACTCACAATGCAATCCTTCATCACGGCTTATAAGTTCATTGCTAAATGTAAGACCCGGCATCAATCCTCTTTTTTTCAACCAAAAAATAGAGCAAAAACTACCGCTAAAAAATATTCCTTCTACCGCAGCAAACGCAACTAAACGTTCTGCAAAACTTCCATTCTCGATTCAACGCAACGCCCACTCTGCTTTCTTTTTCACAGCCGGCACTGTATTTATTGCATGGAACAGTCTGTCTTTTTCTTTAGTATCTTTTACATAGGTGTCAATCAACAAAGCGTAGGTTTCGCTGTGTATGTTTTCCATCATGATTTGAAAACCATAGAAGCACCTTGCTTCCGGCAATTGCACTTCACTCATAAAATTCACAGCAAGGTTTTCATTCACTATCCCATCACTTGCTGCAAAGAAGGCTAAGACATGAGATATAAAATGACGTTCTCCATCATTTAGAGATGCCCAGTCTTTCAAATCTGCACTAAGGTCAATTTCTTCTGCTGTCCCAAAACTAGCTTCATGACGTTTATATTGCTCCCAAATCTTCGGATAATTGATTGGTAGAATGACAAATCTGTCTTTGTTTTCCTTTAATAGAATTTCATCTTGCATAACGCAAACTTTTCGCAAACTGAAAACGGCAGGATAAGAATGTATTAGATGACAAACCTGTCCAGCCTGTGCTTTTCCTCCGAAAGCGGCAGCTTTATTATTATCTGGCAGGTCTTCTGGCTTTCCTGATTTTCAACCGCCTTCCCATCTTAACGACAGTGGCAGTGGTTGTTGAAAACTAATGTATTACTACGTCAGGGTCACAGCTACGGGGATAGCGCCGGATTTACACCGGCTTCCCTATTAATCATTATTGCTTGTTCGCAATAAATGAACCCGATAACAATTCAAATGTAAAAACTGAAAAATTAGTTACTGGATTTTGCTTTCAACAGGTGTGGATAAATTAAGAATAGTTCGATATCCTTATCAAGGTGAAATTTGAAAGCCGCTACGAAAGCGACTTTCAGTGTCAGTAGCCCCGCCAAGAATCGAACTTGGATCTAAAGTTTAGGAAACTCCTATTCTATCCATTGAACTACGGGACCAAATTAATAATGCGTTGCAAATATCTTCTACCAGCAGAAGTTTTCCAATATTTTTCTCTCGCAATAGCATCCAGTCTTTGATTGAAAGCTGCGCTATGAACTATTTTGAAAGGGAGTTTATGCTTTATAGATTTTGTCATTCCGGAATTATATTGCTTCAATCTAGCTTCCAAATTTTCACAATGCCCTTTGTAATAATAATTGGGGTCTGCAATACTTTGAATGACATAGGCATAAAACATAAGCAATAAATTAGGAAACTCTTATTCTATCCCCGTCCGAACGGCGTTCAGCCGGGCGGGGATTGAACTACAGGGCCAGTTTAATAATGCGTTGCAAATATCATTTACCGATACTAATTCTCCAATTCATTTACCAAAAGCTCTTGCTAGTAAAGCCCCACTCCATGCAGAAAAACCACCCACCAATCCGCCTACTAATGCTGCAATGAAAATATATAAGTAAGAATTATTGAGCTTGAAAAGCTGCGCCATTCGTGTAGAAAGTATTTGCTCGTTTGCATGGTCTTTTACTAAAGCTACGAACAGCCACACCAGAAATATCGCTACCAAACCTGCAAGAAAAGCAGCACCACCACGCATTTTAAAATTGAGTGCCACGACAAAACATACCGCTGCAACGATCCACCAAGGCATTAGTGTGCTACCTATATAGGCGCATATAGTCATGATGATAGTAGGAAGTAGAAATCGTTTCATGGCAGTCAATGTGAATTTAATTCATTTGCACCACCTTAGTAGGCTCCAGATTAGCATTGCGGATGGAAATTTGTCTTGCTACCTCGCCAGCCATGTGTAGGAATGCATTTTTAGAAATAGGCTCATCATCCATCATAGCAGGAACACCTTTATCACCACCTTGTTGAATGCCTTGCACTATAGGCACTTCACCTAAAAAATTCAATTCAAATTGCTCTGCCATTTTCTTAGCACCGTCTTTCCCGAATAGATAGTATTTGTTGTCGGGCAATTCTTCCGGTGTGAAATAAGCCATGTTTTCCACTACACCTAATATTGGTACATTTATCTGTGGTTGCTTTAGCATCACTATTGCCTTTTTAGCATCGGCTGCTGCTACAGCCTGCGGTGTAGAAACAACTACAGCACCGGTTACCGGAACGGTTTGCACTAAGGTCAAATGTACATCTCCTGTACCGGGTGGCATATCAATTACTAGATAATCCAAATCATCCCATTTTACATCAGAAATGAATTGCTTGAGTGCCGAACTTGCTTGTGGACCACGCCAAACAACTGCTTGTTTTTCATCTATCAACAATCCAATTGACATTGCTTTGATACCATATTTCTCAATTGGCACGATCATTCCTTTGCCATCTACATCGGTCATTAATGGTCGCTCACCGCGAATGCCCAACATGATAGGAACTGAAGGCCCGTAAATATCCGCATCCAACAAACCCACTTTCGCACCTTCCCGAGCCAAACCCAAAGCTAGATTTACTGCAACCGTAGATTTGCCCACGCCACCTTTTCCGGAAACAACAGCGATAATATTCTTCACTCCCGGCAGTACTTCTTTTTTATCTTTCCTGTTAGAGTTCACGTTAGATGTCATGTTCACTTTCACAACAGCTTCCTTATCTACCAGCAAATGAATAGCATTCACACAAGCCTTCTCTATCATGTCTTTCAGCGGACAAGCCGGTGTAGTAAGTATCACAGAAAAAGAAACATTTTTATCATCTACCTCCACATCTTTCACCATATTCAGCGTCACCAAATCTTTCCCTAGATCGGGTTCTTGCACATTGCTTAAAGCATTCAATACTTGTTCTTTCGTTATCATGTAAACCTTTGTTAAATCAACAGTTTTCAGCCGCAAAAGTACGACATACAACCGTTCTTTGTAAGCAATCACCGCTTGTTATTCCTTATTGTACAATTAATGCAGACTATAACGGAAATGTTTTCTAAATAAGTGATGAACGTTAATTTTGTAAACCTAATGCTGCCGCCGAAAACCATACTTATTTCTTTTCTTCTATTAGCATTTTGTCTTTCTGCAAAGGCACAATCACCTTTCAATAATGTGGTGCAGATAAATGGTGTCACCATGACGGCTGATAGCCTTCGTGCTGTGTCCGGTGTGGTAGTGGAAGTGAAAGGAAAAAATCGCGGTGTAGAAAGTAACGGACAGGGCGTTTTCAGTATTGTAGTTTATAAAGGTGATACGCTGTTCTTTCATTCATTAGGTTTTAGAAGTAAAG
>CBFGYQ010000042.1:0-10491 GCA_965652995.1 uncultured bacterium | reverse complement strand
CGTGATGGTGGTAATTCTGTTCTTGTTGTAGAGCATGATAAAGACATTATGTTGGCAGCAGACCATCTGATAGATATTGGTCCTGCTGCGGGTATTCATGGTGGCAAGATTGTGAGCGAAGGAACGCCAAAAGAAGTCATCGCGCAGCACACCACCACTTCCGATTACCTCAATCATTCGCTGAAAATAGAAGTACCCAAAGAACGCCGCAAAGGCAATGGCAAAAAGATAAAGCTTACAGGCGCATCCGGCAATAATCTTAAAAATGTTTCAATAGAATTACCGCTTGGTACGTTCATTTGCGTAAGCGGTGTTTCAGGAAGTGGTAAGAGTACGCTCATCAACGAAACGCTCTATCCTATTCTTGGAAAGCATTGCTACCACAACTTTAAACAAAAGCCCATGCCCTATAAAAAAGTGGAAGGCGTGGAGCAGATAGATAAGGTAATAGAGATAGACCAAAGTCCTATTGGTCGTACGCCACGCAGCAATCCGGCTACTTACTGTGGTTTTTTTAATGAAATACGAACACTTTTTTCGCAAGTGCCGGAAGCAAAAATTCGTGGGTATAATGCAGGTCGTTTTTCATTTAATGTAAAAGGTGGCAGATGCGAAGAATGTAGTGGCGGCGGTATGCGTGTGATAGAAATGAACTTCTTGCCCGATGTATATGTGCCTTGCGAAAAGTGCAATGGCAGACGCTACAATCGTGAGACGTTGGAGATACGATACAAAGGAAAATCTATCTCTGATGTGCTGAACATGACGGTTGACGAAGCCGTAGAATTTTTTATCAACGTGCATTTTCTGCATCGCAAAATAAAGACTTTGCAAGATGTGGGCTTAGGTTATGTAACACTCGGGCAAAGCTCTGTAACCCTTAGTGGTGGCGAAGCACAGCGTGTGAAATTGGCTACCGAACTTTCTAAACGAGATACCGGACAAACCATTTATATTCTCGATGAACCCACAACCGGTTTACATTTTGAAGACATCAAACATCTGCTCGCCGTACTCAACCGCATTGTGGACAGAGGCAATACCGTCCTCGTGATAGAACATAATTTGGATGTGATAAAAGTAGCCGACTATGTTCTTGATATGGGACCGGAAGGCGGTAGCGGTGGTGGCACTTTAGTAGCCAAAGGCACACCGGAACAAGTAGCGAAAGTGAAGGAGAGCTTTACGGGAAGGTTTTTGGTGGAGGAGTTGAAGGGTTGATTGTTTCTGTTATAGTTAATGGTGATAGTATTAAATACTTATAATTAAATGCGAATAAAACGGAAAATAATGTTTGAAATAATATTTGCAGTTCTAGCTGGCATCTTTCCAATTATTGTATCAGTATGGGCAATACATAAAAGCAATAAACAAGAGGAAGAAACCTTGAAATATCAAAATCAAAGTATAGACTTACAAAAAAAATTGAATGAAAAAACTGACGAAATTATTGATCTAAATAAGCAATTAAAAAATCAGGCTGACTCACATGCAGTTGAGTTGAAAAAGATGACAAAACCCATTCCGAAGAAAGTATACGCTAATTTTTTGACTGACATTGTCATTGAGGACATTGAACTCGAACCTATTATAAACTACTATGCAGGAGAAGGTAAAGACCAAACAAACCTAATTTCTAAATCATTATATAACAATTTGCCTTTTAATTCTTCAACGATTGAACTACTATTTCAGTCAAATTTTCATTCAATAATAACTATCAGAGGTGATGGAGGAAAAAATATTAATTTGACTTTTTCTCAACATCCAATTTCAATCAGTGAGGATATTTTGGAAACCTCTAATGGAAAGTTCATTATTGGTTTTAATTCTGAAACAAAAAAAGTCTGTGCTAATTGTTGGTTTGACTTATCAAAGAAATGCACTTCAAACTCTCATACATTATTTGATTTCCAAAACTTCGAGATTGATGTGACCTTTCAATTTTTTCTACCTCAACGATTAAATAACCGAATGGTAATGGCAATGGATAACGAAAACAGAATTAAGTTAAAGCTTATTTCGACTGATTTTTACTTTGATGATTTAGGCGGTTTTCACATGAATATAGACAACTATATCGAACAAATGACAAACTCATTTTCAAGCAAAGGCAAGATTGATATATCTTAAATTTCATTAGTACAAGCTACCGAAAGTTTTTTATCCTAAAAAAAGGAAAGTATTGAACCCAGTTTCAATACTTTCCTTTGAATCTATTTTGCTCTATACAGATATTTTGTCTTGATAATGTCGTTCGCTCATTCTGCTATCGCATTGTCTTTAGGTTTCGCTCTTGAATATATTTCAGCAGCGAAACTCTGTATTGAGACTCCGAAACAAGCTCGGAATGACGAAAACTATGCTTTTTTGATGGGTGATTTGCGAGCTGCACCACCGCCGCCTCTTGTACCAGTAGCACCGCTACGGCTACGAGTGCGTTTTCCTCCTTCTTCTTTTTCGCTATTATCATCTCCTTCATCCAATCCACGTGTTCTTTCCACTACTTCTTCAGCTTCTTCTTCTTTCACTTCGCTACGCTCTTGCAAACCTTCCATAATAGCAGCAGTCAAGTAGTTAGTAATGATAGCAATTGATTTTGTAGCGTCATCGTTAGATGGAATAGCAAAATCTACTTTAGAAGGATCGCTGTTGGTGTCAACCATCGCAAGGGTGGAGATACCTAAACGTTTAGCTTCTGCAAGTGCAATATGCTCGTGGCTGATATCTACAATGAACAAAGCAGCTGGAGTACGGCTCATATTAGCAATACCGCCCAATACTTTTTCCATTTTGTCTTTGCTACGAGTAAGTGTCAAACGCTCTTTTTTCGTAACGCTATCCATTGTACCGTCGCCAAGCATTTTTTCGATGCTCTGCATTTTCTTCACACTCTTACGGATAGTTTGGAAGTTGGTAAGCATACCACCCAACCAACGTTCTGTAACGAAGGGCATGTTCACTTTTGCTGCTGCTTCCGCAACTATTTCTTTAGCTTGTTTTTTAGTAGCTACAAACATGATCTTCTTTCCGCTTTTTGCGATAGATTTTAATGCTGCTGCTGCTTCGTCAAGACCATCGATAGTTTTATTAAGGTCAATGATATGAATACCATTTTTCTCCGCGAAGATGTATGGAAGCATTTTAGGGTTCCATTTTTTCTTCAAGTGACCGAAGTGTACACCTGCTTCTAAAAGCTGCTGGTGTAAGTTTTTGTTATCTTCCATTTATATAGAAATTTCTTGTAGTTAATTGAATAATGATTGCTAAAACAGGATTAACGTTTAGAGAACTGGAAGCTACGACGTGCTTTGCGCTTACCGAATTTCTTACGTTCTACAGAACGTGGGTCACGTGTCATCAAGCCATCTTTTTTCAACGTAGGACGGTATTCAGCATCTATATCACACAATGCACGAGCAATACCTAATTTAATAGCCTCTGCTTGTCCTTTTGGTCCACCACCTTGCACCGTTACTACTACATCGTAAGAGTTAACTGCATCAATCGTTTTCAAAGGAAGTTCCACTTGATTTTGTAAATACATCAAAGGGAAATATTCTTTGTATTCTTTACCGTTTACAGTGATAGCACCAGCACCTTTGCTCATATATACGCGAGCTACGGCTTCTTTACGGCGACCAACGGCATTTTTTTGTTTTTCCATTATTTATCTCTGAGTTTGGGAAAATTAAAATTTGAATTCTTTAGGTTGTTGTGCTTTGTGCGGATGTTCTGCACCTTCATACACAAATAATTTTTTAGCCATTGCACGACCCAAGCGGTTTTTAGGAAGCATGCCTTTTACAGCGCGCTCTACCACTACATTAGGACGACGGGCAAGAAGGTTTTTTGCAGATTCTTCTTTTTGTCCACCAGGGTAGCCTGAAAATGTTTGATATCCTTTGTCCTCCAATTTGTTACCGGTAAAAGTTACTTTACCAGAGTTGATAACAATTACATAATCACCAGCATCAAAATGTGGTGTGTAATATGCTTTGTGCTTACCGCGCAATACGCTAGCGATCTTAGAAGCCATACGACCTACTGTTTGATTAGTACCATCAACAACAAACCACTCGCGCTTTACGATCTTTTCGTTTGCAGACTGTGTTTTAAAACTTAAGTGTCTCATTTCTTATCTTATTTTCCGCTTTTACAAACGGTATTTTCATTTTTGGGATGGCAAAGGTATAAGGATGTATCAATGTAACCAAAAAAATCATAGAAATTTTTCTTGTGGGTTACACAATCAATTGATTATCAGTAAAATTTTTTACATGAAAATAAAGTCAACCTCTATTCTTTTTAATTTTTTACCGGTTTAATGAAATAGATAATAGTTGGTAAATGGTCACTCAATCCGTTATTCCATTGATTATTAACAAAAGACCGTTTAGGATATCCTTTATACCTACCAAATTTTTCAATCAAGTAATCTTTCTTAAACACCTCTGATTTATAGTAGAGCCAACTATCTTCAATAGTATTATTCTTTTTTAGAAAACTGCCGGATATCATTATCTGATCAAACAGATTCCATCTATCATCAAAACCTAATGTACCAATTCCTTTCTTGTAAAAGTTCAGCCACGGATTGTACAAATCATTCATAGCCACTTTTCCGATATTTCCCTTAGCACCCAGCACCTTTGTAACACTTTCACTTACAGGATCGTCATTCAGATCTCCCATTAATATGATTTTTGCTTGTGTATTTTTTGATGTGATTGAATCTATTAACTTTTTTGCCGCACTGGCTGCTGCTGCTCTTAAGGGTGCTGAAGCCTTTTCTCCCCCTCGTCTAGATGGCCAGTGGTTTACTAAAAGATGTAACGTATCTCCTACCAATATTCCATTTACATAAAGTATATCCCTTGTTCTTCCCTCTTTAGAATTTTTCATATTATTGATATATACGCGTAAGCCTTGTGCATTAAGTACTTTAAAATACCGTGGATTGTAAAGCATTGCTACATCTATACCTCTGGAATCATAGCTATCAAAATGGATAAAAGAATATTTATCTTTTATAAGCGGTTGTCTTACCAAGTCTTCCAAAACATGACCATTTTCAATTTCTGCGACTCCTATTATAGCAGGTCCATCAGACATTGTCTTAGCTCCCAAATCACTTATAACCGTTGAAAGATTTGATAGTTTTTGCCGGTAAACCGCACCTGTATAATTGTAGGCCCCAGTAGAGAGAAACTCATTATCACCCCAATTTTTAGGATCATCTAGCGTATCGAATAAATTTTCAAAATTGTAAAATGCCACTGCACTGATTTGCATTTTCAATTGCGCAGAAGCACAATTATCGCAACACATTAAAGCAATACATATCAAAACATGCTTTTTCGAAAACATATGTTTTTTTAATAGGCGAAACACCATTGTTAATCTTTTGTAGGCATGTATAATTACAAATAAAATTTAATGTTTTTACATATTGTTATTTTTTTGTGCATATTTTTACTAAAATGTGTTTTGTATGAACAATAAATCATACGTGTTTTTTATCTACTTTATAAGTGCTACCCAAATCTTTGCACAAGAAAGGCAAACCGCTTTAGTAAAAGGCAGACTACAAAATGAAGCTAATGGAACTGTGGCAAATGAAGTACAAGTAACCATCCCATATTTAAGAATGCTTACAGCTACAGATGGGAACGGTGATTTTCATTTCAGTCAAGTACCCTACGGTACTTATAATATGGTGGTAACAGGAGCCGGATTTATGACAGATACATTTATGATAAATGTAGCTGAAAATAATGTTGACTTAGGTACATTAACCATATCTATAAACGAACAGGGAAGTGCGATACAAATAGCGCAAATACCTACATTATTAATTGATGATAACAATTTTAGCAGTGCTGATGATGGAATTTCTTCTCAAAATTTTAGTGGCTTGCTAACAGCAGCTCGTGATCCGTATCAAAATACTGCAGCATTTTTGTTTGGGCCGTATCGTTTTCAAGTACGTGGTTATGATCGTAATATGCAGCAAGTGTTCATCAATAGAATACCTATGAACGATGTGGAAACAGGTGATGCTTACTGGAGTCAATGGGGTGGTTTGAACGATGTTTTCCGCGGAAGAAATAGCACTTACGGTTTAATGCCTGCAGATTATGCATTTGGTGGTGTAAACGGTGCGGTGGACATGGATGCAACTGCTCTCAACCAAAGTAAGCAAACTCGTATTACCTACTCCAATTCTAATCGTCAATATCGTAACAGACTGATGCTAACTCACAGCAGTGGCTTGCTAAAAAATGGGTGGTCGTACTCATTATCATTCGGCAAAAGATGGTCTAAAGAAGGATATGTGGAAGGAACATTTTATGATGCATATTCTTATTACGGTTCTGTTACCAAGAAAATTGGGCTAAAACATAAACTCAGCTTTACAGGGTTTGGAGCACCTACTAGAAGAGGGAAACAAGCTCCTGCAGTACAAGAGGTTTACGATATAACCGGTGATAATTATTACAATCCTAATTGGGGCTATCAAAATGGTGAAAAGCGAAATGCAAAAATTGCCAATTACTTCCAACCGATCTTTATTTTAAATCACGACTTTACAATTTCCTCAAAAACAAAATGGATAACAGCATTAGGATATCAATTCGGAAAGAATGCAAATTCAACTCTAGACTGGTATAACGGTGCCGATCCAAGACCTGATTATTACCGTTATCTTCCTAGCTGGCAGTTATTCAAAACTAGCCCCGACCCGAATCAAGCCGCAGTTGTACGACAAGATTGGCAAACAGACATTAACACTAGACAAATTAATTGGGATGAATTGTACAATAGAAATTTTAGCAACTATGAGACCATCCAAAATGTAAATGGCATAACAGGAAATAATGTGTATGGACGTCGTTCGGTGTATGTAATAGGTAGTGATGTGGACGATCTAAAAAAGTACATGTTCAATTCCTATTTACAACATTCAATGAATGAAAACATCACTTTATTCGGTGGTATTACTTTCTTAAATCAACATACAGAAAGCTATAGAAGATTGGATGATTTGATGGGAGGAGATTTTTACATAAACTATAATCAGTTTGCAGAAAGACAATTTTTAGGAAATACAGATTATAAGCAAAACGACTTAGAGAATCCTAACCGTATCATAAAACAAGGAGATAAATACAGCTACAATTATCACAGCTATTTTACGAAAGCTAATGCTTGGGTACAATCAGTTCTCACTTATAATAAAGTAGATTTCTTCATAGCACTTACGGGAGGTATAAATAATTTCCATCGTGAAGGACTGTACCGCAATGGCTTGTATCCAAGTACTTCATTTGGGGATGGTGAAAAACAAAACTTTACTACTTATGGTGCTAAAGGAGGTATTACTTATAAAATCAATGGGAGACATTATCTTTTCATAAATGGTAGCATTATGCAGGATGCGCCAACGTTTGACAACACTTATATATCACCACGTACACGAAGCCAAACAATCGATAACCCGACAGAACAAAAAACCTACACTGCCGAAGGTGGTTATTTATTGAAAGCTCCGAACCTAAACGCACGCTTAGTGGGTTATGTTACTGATGTAAAAAATGCGACCGAGATCAAAAGATTCTATAATGGAGATCCTTTATTTCAATCTTTTGTGAACTATGTATTGCAAAATGTGGACATGAGGTTCACAGGTTTAGAAATGGCATTGGAATATAAATTGAACTCTGGCATTAGCATTACCGGAGTAGCTGCCTTAGGACAAGCATTTTACTCCAACCGTCCTAAAGTAAGTATATATCAGGATAATGACACTTCTACTGCTTTCGTAGCAAGAACGGTCTATCTTAAAGATTATTATTTGGCTGTAGGACCACAGTCTGCTTATTCACTGGGTATAAAATACAGCTCTAAGAATTATTGGTTTGGCACTTTAAGCATTAATTATTTTGATAGGAATTATGTAGAAGCAGCACCAGAATTGCGCACACAAGAAGCAGCAGATAAATACATTGATCGCCCGGAAATGCTCTCCTCACTTTTCGCTCAAGAAAAATTGCCTTCTTTTTTCACTGTCGATCTATTTATCTACAAATCTGTTTTACTATCCAAACCATTTAAGTTTTTACCACGAAACACTTATTTATATCTCAGCATCGGAGTGAATAATTTATTGAATAATAAAAACATTAAAACCGGCGGTTTTGAAAATTTACGATATGATTTCCGTGATGGTAATAAAGACCTCTTTCCTGAAAAATATTTTATCGGATATGGAAGAAATTATTTTGCCAACATCAGTTTAAAATTCTAAAAACAAACGCCATAAACCTTAAATCAATAATCTCATGAATAAGATCAAAGTAGCAAGTATAGTAATGCTAGCAAGTACTGTGGTTCTAATTGCGTGTCTGAAAAAGGATTATGATGTACCACCTGATTTAAGCCAATACGATCCAAAACTTGAAGTAACACATAACATCGCGGCACTAAAAAGAATGAATGGTGTTTACAACCCATCTAATGGAGGGGATACAACTCTTATTACACAAGAAATCGTGATCAGCGGTATCGTAACAGCTAACGACCGTTCGGGAAATTTTTACAAGCAAATCGTTATTCAGGATGATTCAGGAGCCATCATGCTTTCTATTGATGCAAACAACCTTTACACAGATTACCCTATCGGTAGAAAAGTGTATGTCAAATGCAAAGGGCTTTGGTTGGGCTATGATGGGGGATTACCTATTCTTGCCAGCGAACCTAATGAACAAATGCTTTTGAACTTGATAGTAGGCAATGATATCAACAAGCATATTGTGAAAGCAAACATAGGTAACGAAATCAAAGCAGATACTGTAACCATACAGCAAATAAAAGACGCTCAAGAAAAATACTATAACAAACTTGTTTACATTAAAGAAGCACAATTCAAAGACACAAACTACAACTATGCCCAACCCAACGCCACCACCAACAGAGAAATAGAAGACTGTAATAAAACAACTTTTGTGGTAAGGTCTAGCAACTATTCCAGTTTTGCAACAACAGCTTTGCCAAAAGGGAAAGGAACAATAGCCGGTATCTACAACGTGTATATTAGTGCTTCCGGATTTAAAACACCACAACTTATTATCCGTGATACCAATGATGTGAAAATGAATAACACCCGTTGCAATGGTTCTTCTTCTCCGATACAATATCTTCTCAACGAGACTTTCGAAAACCTAAACCAATGGAATACACAAAATGTGACCGGTGCTCAAGTATGGGGTATAGCGGCAAACTATGGACAACCAAAACCATCAGCGGCAATTAATGGCTACGTATCAGGCGCAAAAGAAAACGAAGATTGGTTGATTTCAAAAGAACTGGATTTAACGGGTAAAACCTCAATCACGTTAAGTTTCATGAGTGCTTGCGATTTCAATGGAAATCCTCTCGAATGTTATATCTCTACGAATTATTCCGGCACCGGATTACCTTCTACTGCTATTTGGGAAAAAGTTCCGGCGTTGTTTGCCACGGATCAAGATTTTAAATGGACAAATTCAGGAAACATAGACATCTCTTCTTACAAAGGACAGATAATCTATATTGCTTTCAAATATACTTCTACCACAAGTGCAGCTGCTTCTTGGGAGATTGATAATGTAAAAGTTGAGGTAGAATAATTTTAAAACTCGGTTGTAGTCCATGTTTACAAAAGCCGTTTTTGTTTTAGTAAGTTTTAGCAGATGTACTCACGCACAATTCCTTAATTTCGCACCAGTTCTTTGAATAAAACCTTATTCTCAAAACCGGGGCCGACTGGTTTTGACAGCATAAGGCAGGGTAAGTAAGCATGTCGTGCGTTGTATCATTAGCACGCTAATCTGAAGATTCAAAACTTTAAATGGCAATACTTCGTATGCCATGGCTGCATAATCAGTGATTTAGCAGTCATTAGGGCCGCCGTGTAGGCCGGTCTGTAGCCCAGCACCGCCGCCGACTCAAACAAAATACAGAATGCTGCTGCATCAGGCTGTGCGTGTAGCAAAAGACCATACAGCTACGTACTATTTTGGTTTGTCCGCTTCCTGAATAGTGCCGACAATTAATAATGGAATAAACATGTAGAAAGCTTATCGGGCATATGTTTGGACGTGGGTTCGAATCCCACCGGCTCCACTTTTCAACCACCAAACGTGATTAAAAGCCTTGAAATCATTGATTTTAGGGCTTTTTTATTTTTCAGTATACTCAAATTATTCATTTCTACACAAAACGTCAGTGAGTAAATCATGAGTAAAATAAAATCAAAAAACTACTCACTGAAAAGTTTGTAAAGCATTGATAATAAAGATGTTTAGCTACTAAACATCTTGTGGGTGAAAGACTGCAATCAGAACTTTGTAACCACAAAAATTGCAGTATATGTTAGAGAAAAGTTTCAGCATCCTATTTTATCTGAAAAAACCAAAAGGATATGTAAAAGGTGCAATACCGATTTAT
>CBFGYQ010000041.1:0-10909 GCA_965652995.1 uncultured bacterium | reverse complement strand
AAATGGCATTTGCACATCACTATCAAAATTCACATCGTTATAATTCATTTCTAACAAATACGGTGTTCCTTCATTTACCACATTCACTACCCTATCCTTCGGAAATTTACGTCCACTAATATTTTGATAATCGTTGTAACGAATATTGGCAATGGAATTATCATTATCCAAATACAGTTTTAATGCAGATATGGCAGTTACAGTTTTACTCACAGAAACTTCCTGATTTAGGTTATCTTTCTTCACAGCCAACACACCTGCATCATTTGTTTCTACCACATTCACCACATTTCCATCTGTGCGAAGCGCATTGCCTATCAACAAGTTTTGAAGCATGATAAAATCTACGGGAAATGGTAAAACCTTATTCGCTTCGGAGGTTTTCATGGAAGTGTAAGAGTTCTGTAGATAATTAATCAATGTAAAACTATCCGGTGTAACCAACATGCGTGCTACATTTACAATACCGCCCATTGCGCTTACATTCACCCAAGCTGCTTCATTTTTTTTGACACGGATATTTGCTGTAAAATCATGATTTTGTCCCTTCCCTTCAAAATGGCATTTTGCTTTCCCAGAAAAAGTTTTAAAATCAATTTCTTTCTTCCAAACAGGAATATATTTATCCGCTAATGCTTTATCAAAATCATTCGATGGTGTAATAGGTGCTATTACAACCGTGGAGTCATTTCCTTTTTTCTTTTTTCTGCTTGCTTTTTTGGAAGAACCACAAGAAGAAAAATTAAACAACATCGCTAATAAAATGAATGCTGTAGATAATTTTACTATTAAGTTATTCATAGATTTTTCTGTCCTGAATTTTTTTGTCGATAAACGTATTATCGGTTCCTTTTTCCTTTGCGAGTTTCCAATTCTCTACTGCTTCATCTACATTCTTCAGTTTGTAGTGAATGTCACCTAAATGGTCATACAGCGTACCATCTGCATCAGGATTGGCTTTCAGCGCATCTTCAATATATTTTTTTGCATCGCTGTACTTGCCTTGTTTATAAAGTACCCAACCATAAGTATCTAAAAATGTAGCTTCACCGGGACGTAATTCCAACGAACGTTTAGACATTTTTTCAGCATCATCCAATCTTGTCCCACGCAAGGAAAGGTAGTAACTGTAATTGTTCAAGACACTCGCATTGTCTTTGTTCAAACCCAGTGCTTTGTCGTATGCTTCATCCGAGCGGTTGTATTCTTTGATAGAATTGTAGGCGTCACCTAACGAAGAATACATATCACCAAGTAACACAACATTGTCTTCCGGCTGCAATTCTATAGCTCTGTTCAGCGACTTGATTGATTGTGTATATTCTTTTTTGTTGAGATATCCGATGCCGTTGAAATAATGAATGATAGCATTGTTCGGAAAATACTTCATGGCTTTTTTGCTGCTCACCACTAAGCTATCAGAGTTGTTAGATGTCACATAGATCAATAACAATTCCTGCCACAGATCATATTTTGAAGGATCTTCTGCCAACGCTTTTTTCAAATATTTTGCTGCTTCTTCAGGTTGATTATTTCTCGCCAAGACTTGCCCATAAAACGATTGCATCAATGCACTCTCAGGTTGCTGTTCCACAAGTTTTTTTGCTATCACAATTGCATTCTGTTTCCGCACCGTATCACCTTCTACTTCACTCAAATATTTTTGAAGCATGAGGGCTTGTGATGTTTCATCAAGATCAGGATTAAGAATGGTTTTGGTGATGTAATCATCATATTGTGCAGTATCATTATTCTTCTGATAATACTCTGCCAAACCGTATTGCAACGACGGTTCGTTCGGGAATTTTTTTATCGCATCTTGATAAACTTCCAGTGCTTTTTCAGGTTGACCATTGCTTTTGTAAATCTCAGCTAAGTTGGATAAATACTTACCCTCTTTCGGATTACTCGCTACTAATTCTTTGGCAATTTTCACCGCTCCATCTACATCATTCATCTTCAAATAAACCTCTTGTTTCAAGCCCATCACTAACTCATCTGCGAAAGATGCTTGTTGCAATTTATCCAATGCCGCTAATGCTTCTTTATATTTTTCCGCACGCATATAGCTGGTAGCTGCTTCAAAATAATAACTGCGATTATACTCGCTGGTAGTCGCTAACTCGCTGTAGAGTTTTGCCGCTTCATCAAAACGTTTTTCACGTTTCAACACGCTTGCATAAGCCTCTTTATACCAATTATTTTCCTGATCAAGCGAAACGGCTCTCTTAATATTTTCTTCTGCTTCTTTTGTTTGATTGTTGGAAAGTTGCAACGCCGCAAGATCATAATAAGCAGCCGCCACATCCGGTCTTTCTTTGATGAAACTACGAAGCAATGTTTCCTGTTGTTTATCTTCTCCAAGAATTTTTGCTTTCACAGCATCAAAATACATTGCATCAGTTTGCAATTTCTTTGCAGCAGCTTTTTTATCTTCTTTATCTCCCTGCGCAAACGACACATTGCACACACATATCAACGCGATAGGAAGCGTTGTCCAAAACTTCTTATTCAAAATAACAGGTCTCATTGTTGTGTTGAAAAATCACCAAGGCTTAGTTCACGAGGGTTTTCGCTGTAATTTACGTTTTTGCCTATTAAAGAGTTGGTGAACACCATGTTTTTAACATTACTCTGCGTCTGCACAATGCTGTTAGAAATGCGGCAATTTTCAATCACCACGCCTTCTTCCAGCGATACATTCGGACCGATAACAGAATTTTTCACCACTACATTTTCTGCAATAAAGCAAGGAGCAACAATGATAGAATTCTCGATTTTGGCGGACGAAGCGACTAGATTTTCTGTGTCTTTTTTAATGTCTAAAATGCGGGCATTTGTGTAAACCGTCGCATCTTTATTACCACAATCCAACCATTCTTCCACTTGGTCTGTATAGAATTTCAAACCTTTCCTCAGCATATTATCCATAGCATCCGTTAGCTGAAATTCACCTTTTTGTTTGATGTCGTTATCCAGCAAATACTGCAATTCACTTCGAAGGTTTTCACCATCTTTAAAATAATACACACCGATAATTGCGAGGTCAGAAACGAACTCTTGCGGCTTTTCTACAAATGCTTCAATTTCATTTTTATCATTCAATTTCACCACACCAAATGCCGATGGGTCTTCTACTTTCTGCGTCCACACAATCGCATCTTTATCTTTATCAATACTAAAAGTTGCTTTGAACAAAGTATCTGCAAACGCAATGAAAACATTTCCTTTCAATGCTTCTTGCGCCGCCAAAATCGCATGTGCCGTTCCAAGGGCTTCGTGTTGATAATAGATCTTCCCGGTTGCTCCAAGGTCACTCGCCACTTTCACCAAATGTTCTTCCACAGCTTTGCCAAAAGTCGGTCCGATGATGAATGCAATCTCTTCTACTTTTTCATTGGATGTAGAAATGATATCCTCTACAAGTCGCTGTACGATGGGTTTTCCGGCGATAGGTATCAAGGGTTTTGCAGTAGTAAGTGTGTGTGGGCGCATTCTCTTGCCCATGCCTGCCATTGGGATGATGATGTTCATTATGTTTATTCGTGATTTTGTTGATTTGTTATTTTATGCTTTGTTTTTTGCAATTTGGAATTTTTATTCACTTAGCTTGGTTCCTACTATTAAACTTGATTTGCGACGCTCCGTTCATCTATATTTCTCTATTTAGCATTACTCAGGTCAAGAAGCTAATAAAAATCTCTGCGTCTCTCTTTTCAGTGCCCTCTGTGTGAAATCCTTTGCACCTCTTCATCCTTACGTCTTTGTGTGAAAAACCATCATGCTTCGACTTCGCTCAGCATGACACCAACTCAACACTACTTCGCACCCGAATGCCCAAAACCGCCTTCACCTCTCACCGTTTCAGTCAATTCTTCTACCAAGTTCCACTCCACTCTATCATATTTCGCTACGATCATTTGTGCTATACGTTCTCCATCCTCTATCGTCTGTTCTTCATTCGACAAATTAACCACCGGTATCATAATTTCTCCTCTGTAATCTGCATCTATCGTCCCCGGAGTATTCACTAATGTTATCCCTTTCTTTATTGCCATACCACTACGCGGTCTAATCTGTGCCTCAAAACCTTCCGGCAAAGCCATATACAAACCTGTTGGTATCAATTTTCTTTCTAAAGATTTCAAAACCACAGTCTCTTTCAACCATGCTCTCAAATCCATACCTGCTGCATCTTTTGTTTGATACATCGGTAAATCATGCGGTGATTTATTAATAATCGGTACTTGCACTTCCATAAAACGCGAGCAAAGGTAATTAGCTTTTAGCTTGTTTACATATCATACCAGTTCTTATTTATGGGTTGTGACAAAACCCAAGTAGTTTTACTGACTACAATTTTCATTTATCATTTATCTTTACAAACTCGCGAATTTTTATTCGTCGGTTTAATAAACAGATAGAAATGGCATTATTGGGGAATTTAGTTTCACGTTCCTTACATCTTAGAAAGAAAATAGCACAGAAAGTAGCCTCTCCGGAAACCTACCAGCTCCGTGTGCTTAGGCAGCTTTTGGAGAAAGGGCAATACACCCAATTTGGCAAGCATTATGGTTTCGACCAAATCCTTACCAACGAATTGGATATTTACAAAGCCTATAAACAACGCATTCCAATTTTTACTTATAATGAAATGTTTAGGCAATGGTTGAATAAGGCGCAAAACGGTGAAGAAAATGTGACGTGGCCAGGTAAGATCAAGTATTTCGCATTGAGTTCCGGAACTTCTGAAAGCTCCAGCAAACATATCCCTGTTACAAAAGACATGATTAAATCCATCAAGAATATTGGATTTAAACAGCTTTATAGTATGGCGAATTACAAAATTCCACCTGTGGCTTTTCAGAAGGGAATATTAATGCTCGGTGGCACCACTTCCCTTTTTGAAAAAGGGGAATATTACGAAGGCGATATGAGTGGTATCAGTGCTGCAACTATGCCGCGTTGGCTTTCTAATTTTTTCTACAAACCAGGTCAAAAAATATCAAAACGTCCTGATTGGGAAGACCGAATTCAACTTATTGTGCGCAATGCCAAAAACTGGGATGTTGGAACGGTCTGTGGTGTGCCGGCTTGGGTGCAGATTGTTTTTGAAAAAATTATTAAATACCATAAAGTCAGTAACATTCACGAAATATGGCCTAACCTGAGTGTATATATTCATGGAGGTGTCGCGTTCGATCCGTACCGCGAAAGCTTTAAAAAATTATTGGGAAAACCGATTGCTTTCATTGAAACTTATATGGCTTCGGAAGGATCATTTGGCTTTCAGGCAAGACCGGATGTACCGGGTATAAAGCTCGTTTTGAACAATGGTATTTTTTATGAGTTTGTTCCTTTCACCAGAGAGAATTTTGAGGAAGACGGAAACATAAAACCGAACGCCAAAACCTATCTTATTAATGAGGTAAACGAAGAAACGGAATATGCTATTCTGCTAAGTACCTGCGCTGGTTTGTGGCGATATGTGATCGGTGATGTGGTGAAATTCAGCAATGCTAAAGAAGGCGAAATTGTAATTACAGGGCGTACGAAACAGTTTTTAAGTCTTTGTGGCGAGCATCTTAGCGTTGACAACATCAATAAGGCTATTGATTTAATTTCAAAGAAATTAGGAATAACAATTAAAGAATTTACTGTTGGTGGTTTTGCTTATGAAAATCTTTTTGCACATCGCTGGTTCATTGGTTGTGATGATGAAAATGTAGATGCAGGAGAAATAAAAAACCTGATTGACAAAACGCTTTGTGAACTGAACGATGATTATGCCGTAGAACGCACTTCTGCCTTGAAAGAGATATTTGTAGAGGTACTTCCAGAAACCGTTTTTTATGACTATATGAAAAGCATTGGTAAGGATGGTGCAATGAATAAATTCCCAAGAGTGATGAAGGGTGAGAAATTGAAAGAATGGGAACAATGGCTCAAGAAAAATGCAGCCTTACAGTTGAGATAAATTTCTCATAGAAAACTTATCAGGCAAAAATACTACTTCAGCGTATATCGCTTGTATGGCCATTATACAACTCATAAAAACGAACAGACAGTACGGCATTTATAAAATCATTCATGTTTTATCACTTATACAATCATCTTATCACCACTATTTTTCGCTGCCGAAAGTTTAACTAAATTGGGGATATCTAATTTCTAGAATTTATGATTGTAAGAAAAACCATTTCCTTTCGGGGAATTATGGCATTCGCAGGTCATCACCTTATCTGGCTTGCGGGCGTATGGATCATGATACCTTTTGCTACTATCGTTGGATGGATTTATGTGGTGATGGAATTGATTGGCGATTACTCAGAAAATCCCTTTGAAGGATTCGGAACAGACGTTCCAATGTTATCAATTTATCGCACCATAGAAATTGATTTGTTGGAAATGCTCGGTGAAAAAGATTTACCAAAACCAATACAACCTGTGAGGGATACTTTGATGTAGTAATTGTATTTTGATTTGATTTTTTCCAACTTACATAAACCTCTAATAAATTTCTATGCATCACATACTCCCATTCTTGCTTGCCATGATAGCAGCTATTGTGTTGCTGGAAATGTGGGCTGATAAAATAAAAGTTGCTTATCCTATCGTTCTAGTTATCGCCGGTTTGCTGTTGTGTTTTGTCCCCGGCTTGCCTCGTGTAAACGTCGATCCCGATTTGATTTTCTTCATTTTTTTACCACCCTTATTATTTGATGCAGCTTGGAGTGCATCCTTCAAAGAGATGCGAAAGTGGTGGCGCATCATAGGAAGTTTTGCTTTTTTAGTCGTGTTCTTCACAGCATTTTCAGTAGCGTTTGTTGCGCATTATATTATCCCAGGCTTTACACTGGCATTAGGTTTTTTGTTGGGCGGTATTGTATCTCCACCAGATGCGGTAAGCACAGGAGCTATTACCAAGTTTGTAAAAATTCCACATTCCACCAAAGCTATCTTAGAAGGCGAAAGTTTATTGAATGATGCATCATCCCTTATCATTTTCCGTTTTGCATTGTTGGCTGTTGGTACAGGGCAATTCATTTGGTCGGATGCTACTATGAATTTTATGTGGATGGTTTTAGGCGGTGCCGGAATAGGATTGTTGCTGGGATGGATATTCGTGAAAGTACATAAAATATTACCGACCGATGCTCCTTCTGATGTGGCACTTAGTATCATTGAACCTTACTTCATGTATTGGACGGCAGAGCAATTGGGTTGTTCGGGTGTGTTAGGCGTTGTTGCCGGAGGTTTGTATATGTCCACACAAAGATTGGTGATGTACAATAGTACCAGTCGTGTGAGAGGTTTTAGTGTTTGGGAGAGTTTTGTGTTTGTCTTAAACGGAATTGTGTTTTTATTGATAGGCTTGGAGCTCCCTGAAATTGTGGAAGGTATGCGTGAAAAGGGAGTTCCACTTCACACTGCAATTGGCTATGGTGTTTTGGTGACAGGTGTTTTGATCTTAGCACGAATACTTAGTTCTTATGCAGCAATGATTGCTACCTTTCTTTTTCGACCAAGTGTTGCACCACGCGCGCGAAATCTGAAAGCTCAATTGATCATACCACTTCTTTTAGGATGGACGGGAATGCGTGGTGTTGTGTCATTAGCAGCAGCGTTGGCTATTCCCATTACCTTAAGTGACGGCACAGAATTTCCCTATCGAAATTTGATCTTGTTCATCACATTCGTAGTGATACTTCTTACGTTAGTAGTGCAAGGCTTAACGCTTCCTTATCTTATCAAAAGAGCATTTTCGTTTAGGTTAGGAAATGAAAAACCGGAAGACGAAGAGAAACGAGAAATCAGACATGGTATGCGGAAGCATACGCATCAATTCCTCAAAGAAAAATACGAGAGAGGCTTATGTGACCATAAAGGATTAGAAAAGATGTTGGCTCATTGGGAGGAAAAAGAAAAAGCAGAAAGTGATGAATGGATGAGTGAAAAGAATAAAGAGATATTTTTTGAAATGCTAGAAAGCCAACGGCAATATTTGGTAGAAGTCAACAAAGATCCTTCTATCAAGGAAGACATCATTCGCGAGCAGTTGTATTTGTTAGATTTGGAAGAAGAGCGGTTGAGAATACATGGGAAAACGTAATACAACTACATATTTAATCTCTGTATAAAATCTTGTTACCCTTACTTACTGCTTTTCTTCTCAATAAAAATCTTCTTGAATATTTTACCGGCACCACCTATTCTATCAGAAATAGTTTCTATTAAATTGCCATCCATGTGCTCGATGTTCTCCATGTTAACACCTATTTCCATTTGCTCCGGAAACACTAAAATGAAACTATTTTCTTTAAAGTAGCTTGTAATATAATGAGGAAGTTTGGTTAGCTGTTCGTTGTGTGAAGGCGTACCTTTTCTTGCAGAAATAATGACAAATAAATCATCTTTTTTGAGTTCTTTACTGAAGATGAGAAAATCTTCCCAGTTATTGAACTCAGTCAAATGTATTTGTGCTTTATTCTCATTTTCATTAGCCATCAATTGAATCTTACTCAACGCGGATTGAGTTGCGTAAAAGTATATCGGCATACCTGAACCCTTCGCAAGCGTTGTCAATTTTTCATACCAATGCACAAAGCCAGGTTCTTCTTCAGCATATTCAGGAACGACAACTATAATACGCTTTAAAGTATTGAATGGTTGTAATGGTTTATAGATATAAAGTGTACTCCAAATACGTTGCAACAACCTTTCTGTAGTAGGACCAAAAAACACTTTTTGATCAGCGTCTTGATGTAAACCGATAAGTGTATCTGTTACGTTTTGTTCTTTAATAGTGTAGATAATGCCGTTGGCAATATTCGCATCATGACGGGTGATCGGCGTTACGATATTGTCTGTTGCGGATGCGTGAGACACGGCTCTATCTAATATTTTTTTACTCGTATTATTAGCCTCATTGGCGTCATCCACCACCTGCAATGCCAATATTGGTTCTATGCTTTTATGTGGTTTTAGCATCACAGCTAAATCAATCAACGGAACTACCATATCCATATTCACAATAGAAACTAACGTTTTTTCATTTCTTTTATCATCATTCTTTTCTCCTTCTGCCGCTTCTTCTGCAACAGCTATTTTTCTTGCGGCTCTTTCCACTACAAATGAGCTAATCGTACAACTCACCAATATCAAAAGAATAGTTCCATTTAATACATCTTCATTCAATAATCTTATCGGCTCACCGGTTAATGTTTCACCAATGATAATGTTGTAGCCGACCAACACAATTGCCAATGTAGCTGCAGCACGCGAAGTACTCAACCCGAATATCATATTTCCTTCATCGGTTGTGAGACGAAAGATTTTTTGTGTGATCCATGCTGCCATGTATTTTGTAACGATAGCTACGACAGTCACAACTGCCGCAACTCTTATTGCCCCCCAGCCTTTCACTAAAACTGAAACATCTACCAACATCCCCACACTTATTAAGAAGAATGGAATAAATAAGGCGTTACCAACAAAATTGATGCGGTTCATCAAAGCTGATTGATGCGGAATAAATTTATTCAAAACGAAACCTGAAAATAATGCACCAATGATTGCTTCCATACCAGCAGCTTCAGCTAAGAATGCAGAAAGAAAAACCATCGCCAGCACAAAAATGTATTGCGAAACACTGTCCTCAAATCGTTTAAAAAACCAACGGATGATAATTGGGAAAAGAAAGAAAACAATACAGGTAAATATCACTATTGAAATGCCCAATTGAAACCAAAAAGCAGAGGTGGTTTCTTCTTTTGTCATCCCTACAACTATTACTAAAATCAGTAATGCAAGAATGTCCGTTATCATTGTACCCCCAACACTAAGTAATACAGATTTGTTTTGCGCAACTCCATATTTGCTTGCTATTGGGTAAGAGATCAACGTGTGTGTGGCAAACATACTCGCCAACAATAGCGATGATAAAAATCCGTAACCTAAAATGTAATAACCAGCCAATGTTCCAAACACCATTGGTAAAAGGAAAGTGACGATGCCGAAAAACAATATCTTTTTTGCATTCTTTTTAAACTCAGCAATATCTACTTCTAAACCCGCAAGGAACATGATATAGAGCAAACCCACCGTTCCAAAAAGCACAATACTGCTATCGCGATTAAGTAAATTAAATCCATAAGGTCCCACCACAATACCGGCAACTATAAGGCCGATGATGTGTGGTACTTTTATCTTGTTCAACAAAATAGGTGCGAACAAAATGATGAACAATACGATCGAAAAAATAATGACCGGATTGGTAAGTGGTAATGAAAAGTCTAGTGCTGATAATAATATCATAAGACTATTTTAGAATGTTGGTAATGGTTTTTCCCTGTACAATGCGATCTACTTCAAGGCTATAAAGTATTCTGCAAGTTGGTTGAACAATGCGTCTTGTGCCTCTCATTTTGTTCACATCTTTTGCATCAGGTGTTAAGTCCACAGATATTTCTGTGCCTGAAGCGTTCTGACGTTCTGTAAGTTTCAATACATTATTGCTGTAAATACCGTCGTATATCCGAAGCAGTTTTTTCTTCGAGAATGCGTTCGCTACTACTTTGTTGTTTTCATACTCAATTGTCCAATGTTCAATTTTTGTATCTCCTATGGCAGAACCTTCACAACTTGTTTCCGTACAACTCATCTTTACATTCCACTCGCCAATAAGAGCTTCATTGTAAATGCCAACGCTATCCCAAGTGCGCTTTGTGCTATCTACCAATTGTAGTTTTAAGTTGAGGCTGTCTCTTAACAAGAGCAACTGCTGTTCACGTAACGTCATTTCTTGTTCTCGTTTCAAAAGTTCTGCCTCCTTAGCTTCCAGTTTTTCTTCCCGTTCCCTTAATCCGCAGCTAGATAAAATAGTCAGTAACGAAAAGATGATTACAAC
>CBFGYQ010000040.1:0-10921 GCA_965652995.1 uncultured bacterium | reverse complement strand
CTTGCTGTTCTCCAGGTTTTTGTCCTTGTTCCCCTTGGCGTTTTTCTTGTGCATCTTTCATCTGTTGCATTGCATTACCAAGTTGCTGTTGTTGGGTGATGATATCGCTCATTTGCTGTCCTGCTCCAGGCTTTGGTTTTCCTCCGCCAGGTTTACTACAACTTCCTTGCTTCTCACCTTCTTTCATCATTTTGCTTTGCATTTGCATGAGATTGGAAAGTGTTTCATTAAGCATCAATGCCAGATTATTGGTACGCATCATCACATATTGCTGTCGCATAGCCGCTTCAGATACTCTTCTGTTTTCAAGAGCACCTAAAGAAAGCTGCATATTTTTTTCAAGTTCTGTCGTCTCTTTGTTTATGCTAGGAGCTAGTTGGAAAACTCGTTTACTCAATTCAAATAAACTATCTCGAATCATGTAAGAATTATTGTGGAGTCGGTTTTGCTCTTTTTGATTTACTAAATAACCATGTGTAGAGGTTGCTGTTATTTTCACATCATCCATTAGTTTTTCCTGATCAAAAGACAAGCGCATTAGATTGGTAAGTATCTGACGAACGGCTTTAATGTCCATTTCAACCTGTTTCATATTCATCCCACCTGCCGCACTTCTTAAAGATTGCGCCATTTGTTGCAAATTTTCAGCAGCTTTCTTCTGTTGTTCACTTGCTTTACCAGATTGGTTTTGATTTAGCTGTTGTTCACTTTGCTGCATATTTTGTTGAGCATCTGAACCTGATTTTTGCATCTCATCCAAATCTTGCTTTTGTTGCATTTGCTTGCTCAAATCTTTAGCATCCTTCATATCCTTCTTCATCAAATCATCTAACTGCTTTTTAAGTTCGTTTTGTTCTTTACTTAGCTCCTTGTTAGCTTGCTTCCCTTGATCTGTTTCTTTTTTCAAATCCAATTGTTCTCCTGCAAGTTTTTCTGCTTTGTTCGCCATATCCTCCATACGCATCTGCATCTCCAACTTTTTCATTAGCTCCTTCATCCGTTCTAAGTCCATATTGAATAGCTTATTCTCTTGCTCCATTTGTTTCATTTGCTGAAATGCATTATCCTTATTCAACTTTGCCATCATCTCTTCTATTTTCTTCATCATCTCAGTCAATTCTTTATTGAGCATATTATCCATTTGCTTTTTCAATTCATCTTGTTTCTCTCTTAAATCTTCGCTGTATTCTTTTTGTTTGCTTTGTTGTATTTGTTCTTCAAAACGTTTTTTTGTATTCTCTAGATTTTGTTGAAGGTCTTTTTGCTTCTGCATTAAGTCTTGCATTGATTGTTGTTGCTCCCAATCCATTTTATCACTCTGCAACATTTTGCGCTGCATTTCTTTTATATCATTTTGCAACTCTTTTGTTTGTTGTGAGCTGTTGCTTAAACCTGAATTGATTTGCTCTGCATTTGCATTGATAGCAGAATCTAATTGATTGGCTGTGTACATCTGATAGCTCATCATTTCGCTACGTGCAGATTTGCTGCCATGCACTCCATCATTATCCCAAGCCTCAATATAATAAGTTAGTTTCTGGCCGGGTTGTAGCTGCAATCTTTCTATATCTAAATAATGTTGAAAAGCTGCAAGAGAGCCACCACTCGCTTTTAGAGGAAATGATTTTGAACTTAGCGTTTGGTTTTTATCAGTGGTTATTTGATAATGAAACAATACCCTCGTAATGCCATAATCATCTCCGGCAGTACCATTGAGTAATATTTGCTTTCCGGTAACAGTATCTCTAAACTCTTGCAATTGTATGACTGGAAACTGATCGGGTGTAACTTGTACATTGTAGCTGTAAGTTTCTTTAATATTCGACTGTTTATTGGTAAGTGTTATAGAATAATTTGTATCGCTCAAAAACCGAGTACTGTATCCAAAAAGAGATAAGTTTTGTTTTAATTGAATGTTGGATCCGTTACCAAATTTCATAGTGGCGTTGTCGGTATGTTCTGCTCTGAGACCCCAATGAATAGTAGTACCAACGGGTACTGTTATGTCACCCAAATTATCTATTGTTTCATCTTTCTTACCTGTATAATCCGGATAATCAAGTTGTAGTTTTATTGTTTTTAGAATTGGCTTTTGAGCTACTTTAAGAACAAACGATTGTGAATAATAGCCTGCAGCAAACAGTCTAAATGTTATTGGTTCGGTTACATTTTTAAAATTGTATTGAAATAAATTTTTACCCCCATTATGCATTCGTATTTTATCACCATTTATCTCTAGAGCCATGTCAGCCGGAATCGTGCTGCCAATCGTTTTTGCCTGCAATGCAAAATCTCCACCTCTTACAGCATTCAAATTATCCGTTATTAATACAAACTTGAATGGAGCTGGTTTTTCAAAGGATTTAGTAGGCTGTAATAATCGTTCGGATGCATCAATAAAAATACTCGGAGAGAATATCATGATGATAACGGCAATCATTACCAGAGGTAATAAATAAGGAATGTATTTTTTATTTTTTTTCAGATCTACTGCAGTAGTAATAGGCACTAGCGAAAGTTGCTTTGCCTTTTGGTCAATGCTGGCAGCTATTAGTTCGCGGCTATTATTTGCATCGCTTTGTTTTTTTAATTGAAGGATGTTGAGAAGTTTATCACTTATTTCCGGAAAATGTTTACCAATGATTTTCGCAGCTTGCTCATGAGAAATGACATTTCCCATCTTAATCATTTTTAGCAAAGGAATCGCTACCCAACGAATCAAAGCAAAACCACCGGCAAGAATAAATATAGATACTAAACTGACTCTTAGCCATACAGGCATGTACAGATAATATTCGCTTACACTCACTGTCAGGATGTAAAGCAACATGCAAATCAATAAAACAAGGCTACCACGTAGCAATTGATTCGCATAATATTTACGCGTAAATGTATCTATCTTAGAAATGAGCCAATCGTAGTTATTCATAGTATCACTCCAATCCACATAGCGTTGTTTCAAAGGATTGTATAATTGCAATTTAACTGATTTTTGTAGAGAATATTAATAAGGGATTGTTAGATGTTTTTCCAAGTCTTCTTATGCACAAAGTCTATCGAAACAAAAAAGCGACCACAAATTGTAGTCGCTTTCATTATTATGATGGGTATTATTATTTAGAATACAATTCCACTATTAATTGTTCTTTGATATTTTCAGGTACACTTTCACGTTCAGGATGTGCCATGTAAGTACCTTTATAATCCTTATCATTGAATTCTACCCAGTTGATCTTTGGATTTTTTGAACCAACAATCGATTTGATGCTGTCGCTAGCTTTTGATTTTGGTTTCAACTCGATAATATCGCCAGGTTTCAAAGAGTAAGAAGGAATGTTCACAATGTTACCATTCACCATGATGTGCTTGTGAGATACCAACTGACGAGCCGCAGGACGTGTAGGAGCAATGCCCATACGATAAACGGTGTTATCCAAACGGGCTTCCAACAATTTGATCAAGTTTTCACCGGTTGCACCTTTCAAACGAGATGCCTCAACATATGTATTACGGAATTGTTTTTCCAAAACACCGTAAGTGTATTTCGCTTTTTGTTTTTCTTTCAACTGAATAGCATATTCAGATTGAGATTTACGTTTGCGCGTACCTCCATGTTGTCCGGGAGGATTGCTGTTTTTTTGTAGATTTTTACCTGAACCTAAGATTGGTTCTCCGAAGATGCGGCAAATTCTGTTTTTGGGACCTGTATAACGTGCCATGATTAGTATTTATGCGATTTTATTGTTGATTAGCCTTCTCCTTTCATCAAAATCGCAAAACCGGAAAGGGGAAAACTATATGTAAAAATTAAACTCTTCTTTTCTTAGGAGGACGACATCCGTTGTGTGGCAATGGAGTAACATCTTTGATAGAAACTACTTCGATACCGTTTTGGGAAAGAGAACGGATAGCACCTTCACGACCCGAGCCAGGACCTTTCACAAATACATCCACTTTCTTCAAACCTGCATCTATCGCTACTTTTGCGCAATCAGCTGCTGCCATTTGTGCTGCGTAAGGCGTGTTCTTTTTAGAACCACGGAAACCCATTTTACCTGCAGAAGACCAAGAAATAACCTGACCTGTCTTGTTGGTAAGAGAAACGATAATGTTGTTGAATGTAGCACTAATGTGCGCATCTCCATGCGGCTCCACTTTTACTATTCTTTTCTTTGCAACCGTTTTACCGGTTTTTGCTGCTTTAGCCATTTTGTTTTTAAAAATTAGGTAGTCATTAATAGTATCAAGTAGAAAGCATCAAGTAAAAAGACCATCAACATTCTACCCAGAACTGCTCCTCCTTGCAACACTCACGCATATCAGGCAGCAATTCTATTTGAGTGTTATATTGTTTAAAGTAGAAAGCAAAAAGTATAAAGACGCAATTTGAATTCTTACTACTTGCTACTTTATACTTACTACTAAAAATTCTATTTCTTCGGTGCTTTCTTCTTACCGGCAACTGTCTTACGCTTACCTTTACGAGTGCGGCTGTTAGTACGGGTACGTTGTCCACGTAGAGGCAATCCTTTACGATGACGAAGACCGCGGTAACAAGCGATATCCATAAGGCGCTTAATGTTCATTTGCACTTCAGAACGTAGCTGACCTTCTACCTTAAACTCACCGGTGATGATGTTACGAATAGCAGTTTGCTCATCATCGTTCCATTCTACAGCCTTTTTATTACGATCAATATTGGCTTTATCAAGAATGTACTGAGCAGTACTAGGCCCTATACCATATATATAGGTAAGGGCTATTTCACCACGTTTGTTTTTCGGAAGGTCTATACCAGCTATACGAGCCATTATAAATTTGAATTTTGAATTTTAAATGTTGAATTATCCTTGGCGTTGTTTAAAACGTGGATTTTTCTTGTTAATGATATAAAGCTTGCCCTTGCGACGAACGATTTTACAATCCGCGCTACGCTTCTTTATTGCTGCTCTTACTTTCATACTTATTATTTCTAAAAAAATAAACTTACTTATACCTATATATTATACGACCACGGCTCAAATCATAAGGACTCATCTCTACACCCACCTTATCTCCCGGAAGAATACGTATGTAGTGCATGCGCATTTTTCCCGATATTGTGGCAAGGATTTCATGACCGTTTTCGAGGCGAACGCGGAACATTGCATTCGACAAAGCTTCCACGATTACGCCGTCTTGTTTGATCAGAGATTGTTTAGCCATATAAAAAAGGAACGCAAAGGTAGGACATTTTAGTTTTTATTTCAAAAAATTTCTATAAAATACTCTTAGACGATTTTTGCCCTTAGCAAAGCCGCTCCGATTAAGCAAAGTTGCGATGCTCCGTTCATCGTTAATACTACTATTAAACATACCCGTCAAACAATTATTTACCAAACAATAAATTTATGTCTTCGTCTTCTTTGCACCTTTGCGTGAAACAAATAATTTACACTCCATGCCTACGTCCAAACCAGAACCGCAAATAAAACCATTCAAAACCCAAAAAGCCTTTGAAGTCTGGCTATCAAAAAACTATACTCTACAGGAAGGCATTTTCATGCAAATTTTCAAGAAAGCCAGTAACATTAAAACTATCACCAATGCAGAAGCCTTAGATGCAGCCTTATGCTGGGGGTGGATAGACGGCATACGTAAAAGCTATGACAGTGTTTCTTATCTTCAAAAATATACCCCACGCAGAAAGCAAAGCATTTGGTCTAAAATAAATGTGGCACATATAGACCGATTGACAAAAGAAGGGAAAATGCAGCCATCAGGCATAGCAGAAGTGGAAAAAGCCAAAGCAGATGGACGATGGGAAAAAGCCTACGATGCCCAGCGAGATATGCAAGTACCGGATGATTTTCTAAAAGATGTTTCTAAAAATAAAAAAGCCCTGGCTTTCTTCGAAACATTGAACAAGCAAAACAAATTCGCTATCGCCTTTAGATTGCACAATGCTAAAAAACCGGAAACACGTGAGAAACGTTTGAAAGAATTTGTACAAATGATGGAGGAAGAAAAGAAGTTTTATTAGTCACTTTCTTTCATACCCCACTCTTCTGCAAGTTTTGAATATTGTTCTTGTTGCAATCGCTGTGAATTATAAAATCCTTTCTCGTTTCGCTGCCTGAACGCTTCATACAAACTCACCGCACATGCCACCGATATATTCAGCGACTGCACCATTCCCACTTGCGGAATGATAAAGTTTCCATCACAATACTTCAGTGCTTCTTCTGATACTCCGGAATGTTCATTTCCAAAAACCAATGCTACAGACTGCGTCAGATCCAATTCATAAAGAGAATGTGCTTGCTCACCAAGATGTGTTGCAAATACTTTTTCAAAACGTTTTTTCACTTCTTTGAAACATGCTTCAACATTATCAAAATGGTGAATGGTGAGCCAACCCGCAGCACTAGCAGAACTTCTTTTTCCAAAATAATCTGTTTGCACTGTTTTGGTATTCAAAATGTAAATTTCTTGCACGCCCACTGCATCACAAGTGCGCATCACAGCAGAGATATTGTGCGGATCATGCACATCTTCAAAAACAATGGTAAGATCGGACTGACGCTTGGAAAGTACGTTCGTGATTTTATTTTTTCTTTCGGGTGTCATGTGGTTAAATATTGGATTGAAAACACAAGATAAAAAGCGCCAGGACAATACCTTAGCGCTTTTAAATCATTTAACCAAAACAACTACAAATTCGTAAGCCGGATTCTGTCTCTACATTGCTGTAGTGGTCGTCATTTATCTCGTTCAAACATTGCTGCGTGAATCTATCTGCTAACCCATAAACATCAAGCGAGCCGCTTTCAATTGTTTACCTATTTAGCATTTCAGCACGCAAGGTTTACCCCAATATAGTGTTACCAATCTATCGTGTAGGCTCTTACCCTACATTTTCACCCTTACCCGGAGGCGGTTATTTTCTGTGGCACTATCTGTTAGCTCTTTCGAACTACCCATCGGTTAGATGGTGCGCTGCTCTACGCTGTCCGGACTTTCCTTAATGCCTTTTCAGACATCACGACAACCTCGTTTGTAGTCCTTACAAATATAAATAATTGATTTTGGATTCCCGTATTTTTTGTTTTATACAGCGGTGAGCTTAACGAATCATTTAAATATCTTCTGTATCTGCCAATCTTCTGTAAGCCTTAATAAATATGGCTCCCAGGTTTTTATGAGGAGGCACATAATCATTAAAAAGGTCTTCTTGTGAGGCTTTACCGTTGAAGTATTTACTTAGATCTTGCCACATATTTATCCAATCTACATCCTTCCCTTCCAACAAACGATTATTGATTGCCTTTATAATAGGTTCATTTACTGCCATAGCACCCGTTTGTTTTGAGGAAATAATATGCGCATCAGGAGAATGCTCCAATACAGTACCTAGATTATGATACCCTCCACACGAACCTAACATTACAATTCTTGAATTTTTATTCAACCTATCGATCGTTGATGGCAAGTGATAACTATGCCCACGATGTACAATTATAGTCGGTAAGATTTCTTTTTCCGCCAAATGCTGAGCAAGTTTTGCCTGCGCTTCTTCATCTTGAGGTTCTGTAAGTGGGAGATTCGCATAAATAACGACAGGTTTCCCTTGTGTAGAAGTAATAGTTGACCAGTATTTTGAAGTCTCAACTTTCCATTTACCATCTTTAAAATTGCCTAGAAAGCTGTTGTAAGACATTTTACCGTCTTCATCTCCGTAAAAGAAAAATTGCTCATACACAACACCGGAAGAATCATTCACTAAATTTTTATTTCTTACGAAATTAATTGGCGGAAGATTTAATGTTTGTGATTGCTGCTCCATTACCGCTTCATTGTCGCTGGATTGTAATCCATCAAATAATGTTGCTAGTAGTGCATACACTTTCATGCCTTTAGCACTTCTCTTTTTGTAAGAAAGCTCATAGTTTTCTTTTACTTCTTTCTGTAAAAATGCCATAAGCACAGGATCAGCAACACTACCGAATGCATCAGCAACATCCACAGCATCTTCCAATTCATCATCTTTCCCTTTATCAAGATTCGCAATGAATTCTTTCATCAGTGCTGTCTTCTTGTCCTCGTCTATAGTTGCTAAGAATCTACTCAAAGTATTGTAACCAGCACACATTCTTATAAACGTTCTGAACTTTTCATAATGAACTTTTTCAAACAATTCATCTCCTTTCATTTCGCCCATACGTTCTTGCATTCTTTTAAACATGCCTAGAAAACTACTAGTGTAAATTTCGTCTTGCCCATATACCATGATAAAGTACAACTCCTCTGGTTTAAAACCATCTATACATTTAAAACGAACACCATCAGATTCATTATGCAAATCATTCATCTCTCTCACATACTTTAAGCCACGATATTGTATCTCGTCAGTCAACGCCTTATTTCCCAAATCTGGATTTTCGAGTTTTAAACGAACCATGTTTTTGTAAAACAAATCCTGATCAGCAGTTATTTTATCTACTTCCGCTATCGTCAATTTCTTGTTATAGATATCACTTAAAAAAGGCATTGCTCTAAGTGGAGAACGAGACTCTTGGGAAATTCTAACTATAGTTTGCACCAACGGGTCAGGGTTTCTTCTTATCGCATTACTCAATGTGTAATTGCTGGACGACGCATAATTATATACTTTATTGGGTACCAATTTTGCAGCATTTTTAATTGTTTCATCTGCATAAGGATACTTTGCAAAATCAGGCAGCTTATCAATCATTTTCAAAGGTTCTGTTCTGCCCAATTCTGTATATAAATAAGTTCTTGCTTCTGGATATCCTTCTAGTAAATCATTGTTGGCTAATGTTTGAAGATTCGGGTTTTCCTTTACAAATTCCATCAGCTTACCTTCATGTCGGGCAATGACCAAGTCTTTAAAGTTGGTTACAGTTTTTGCATAAAATATCGGATCTACTTTAGTATCTCTGTTGTATTCTCTTAGCAATTCATTTAATGCACTCAGATAACGAATTTTCGTCTGCATTTCTGTATTATTGCTAGTAGCCTGTGTTGAAGTGAACACTAGATTTTCAATCATTACTTGTATCTGATCAACATCCTTCAACATAGCTTTAGTAAGGACATTAGTCATTTTTTCATCTTCGCCATAGTAAGCTACTCCATCTACTTTACCATCGGAAGCATCTACACCTTTTTGTGCTTTATCAATCTTACCATGCCACATACTACGTTGTATTGGAATCGGGTTTAACAACGTATCAATATCATAGCTTCTCTTAGGCGCGTCTTTCTTACGCTTACGTTTTTGAGCAAAAGAAGAGTCACTCATTATTAGCCCACATAAAGTCAATAAAATGGTGATAGTTATAAATCTATATCTCATGAAGAGGTGGTATTATTAAGGATAATCAGGAAAGTTTGAATATGCGCAAGGTACTTCAATACAAAAACAGCACCAATGAGGCTGTGTTAAAAAATATGAAAGGGGGAAAGGGAAAGAAATAAGAGAATTTAAGCGTCTTACCTAAATATTGCCAAGAAATAAAAAATATTTAGTACTATGTATTGCATAATACTAAATAATGCTTTAGATTTGCACCTACAAAATGTTTCAATATGCCTGAGGTAAATACAGACAACATGCTTAGCCAAATGAAGAAAGGTGCATTAGAACTCTGTATACTATCTATCGTGCAGCGAGGTGAGGCTTATCCTGCTGACATAGCTCAGGAACTCAGAGATAATGGAATGCCTGTACTTGAGGGAACATTGTATCCATTGCTCACACGCATGAAGAATCAGGGTTATCTCTCTTATCGTTGGGTAGAAAGCAACAGCGGGCCACCAAGAAAATACTTTGAAATCACGAAAGAAGGGAAAAAGTTTCTGCAATCATTAATAACTGTCTGGACGGAGTTTACAGAATCTGTTTCGAAAATTGCCCAACTGAAAAACTAAAAATAACCTCATCAAAAAATAATAGTCATGGAAAAGATCATCAACATTAGCTATCAAGACACGCTCATTCCTATTGATGAAGGTGCTTATGAAAAGTTTGTAAAATACCAGGAAGAACTAAAGCAATTTCTGAGCAAAGAACCAGAAGCAGATGAGGTGTTTGAGGATTTGAAATACAGGATGTACGAAATCTTAAAATCAAAACTTACTCCTGAACACACCTTTATTTCTCATGCAGATGTAGATGAAGTAATTGGGATTATCGGTCATCCGCAAGACTTGTACGAAGCTGCTAGCGGAACTGATAATGCAAACTCTTCTGAAAGCAAAAGCAATTTTTCTAACACTGCAGAACCCAAAAAATTAAGACGTAATCAATCTGATAGAATGATCAGCGGCTTGTGTAGCGGTATCGCCAATTTCTTCGGAATGGACGCTTTGGCGATCCGTCTTATTGCAATAGTACTGCTTATTATTTCTCCTGTAGCCACACTTGTTTTTTATCTTTTAGGCTATATCATACCTAGGGAACCATTACAAACCAATACCTCACGCAGACTTTTCAGAAACCCCAATGATAAAATACTCGGAGGTGTTTGTGGTGGTCTTGCAACTTTATTCAATAAAGAAACATGGATATTCAGGATCATTTTTTTGCTACCAATATTCGTAACTATTGTTGGTGATGGAGATTTTTGGTGGTTCAGTGGAGCAATGGGTGGCTCTTCTGTGGTAGCCTACATCATCCTTTGGATCATTACTCCCAAAGCCAATTCGCAATCTGATTTTATGTTGATGCGTGGCGAAGCTATAAACCTTACAAACTATAACGATCCGCGTTGGCAGGAAATTCAGAATAAAAACAATAGCGGCGTCAATAGTTTCTTTAGAATATTAGCATTTATTCTCGTGGCTTTCTGCCTTATTGTTCTAATACCAACCGCCTTTAGCATTTTAATAGGCGGCATGCTTATACACAATCTAGCAG
>CBFGYQ010000039.1:0-10997 GCA_965652995.1 uncultured bacterium | reverse complement strand
TTACATTAATAGAGATGATGAAAAAAGCGACGAATGAAGAACCCAAAATATGGGGGACATCCATCATTGGTTTTGGGTTTAAGAGATATAGAAGCCCCAATACAGACAGGGAAGTGGATTGGTTTCGCATTGGTTTTGCACCAAGAAAAGCAAACCTTACTATCTATCTGCTAAATATGAAAGACCACGAGGAAGCACTACAAAAACTTGGCAAACACAAAATTGGTGGTGGTTGTTTATACATTAATAAATTAGCAACATAGATATGAACGTATTGGAGGGAATGATAAAAACCGCAGTAATGAAGAATGGCTAATATATTGGTTTGTGGTTTCATCTCAACCCATTAGTCTTCGACTACGCTCAGACTGACATACAATTTTGCTACTATTCAACCATTAACTAATCAGCCATTGCATTGCATTTTCAAAAAGCAATTTGTCTTTTAGCTCTTTCGAAAAATCATTCATGCTTTCTATCAGTTTTCCCGGATGGTGCTCGCCAAGCGGGAATGGATAATCGCTACCCATACACACTTTGTCTTCACCTATTATCTGCACCACATCACGAAGAGTCTTCTCATCATGTACCAATGCATCTATCCAAAATTTACCCAGATAGTTGCGTGGATTTATATCATTATCTATCGCGCACAAATCAGGACGTACATTGAAACCATGCTCTATTCTACCAATGGTAAAAGGGAAGCTACCACCACCATGTGCAAAAGCCACACGCAGTTTCGGATATCGCTCTAACACACCTGAAAATATCATAGAAGCTATAGCACGAGCTGTTTCCGCAGGCATTCCCACCAACCAGGGCAACCAATATTTTGCCATATCTTTTTCACCCATCATCTCCCACGGATGAACAAATATGCAACAACCCAATTCTTCTGCAGCTTGCCAAAATGGTTCGAAAGATTTATCGCTTAAGTTAAGTCCATTAATATTAGAACCAATTTCCAAGCCCGGCATTTTCAATTCTTTTACACAACGCTCCATTTCTTTTATCGCCCTATCTATATCTTGTAATGGTACTGTGCCAATCCCTATAAATCTTGTTGGATGCTGCTCTACACAGCTTGCTATATGATCGTTGAAAAACCGAGAAGTTTCTAATCCATGTTCGGGTTTTGCCCAATAGTTGAATAGTACAGGTATAGTAGACAACACTTGCACGCCTACTTCTGTCAAGTCCATTTCTTTCATGCGCACTGTTGCATCCCAACAATTCTGCTCTACTTCTCGAAAAAGTTTGTCTCCTTTTATCATGCGCGCGCAACCCGGACAATGATGCTCTAGATGTATGAATTCTCCATAACCAAACTTTTTAAAATAGTCAGGTATGTGTTCAGGCATGATGTGTGTGTGGATGTCGATCTTTGAAAAATTCAAGGCTATTGGTTTTAAAAATTCAAAAATAAATAGGATGCGCTAAGATAATTCAATCATTACACCGCCAAGACTCTTATCATCTCTATCATATCCTTACTGATCTTAGCATTCTGCTTTACTACTTTAGAGAAAGGTGTAAAAGTGATTTTATCGTTGACAACTCCCGCCATCACCATTGCTTTTCCTTCTATTAATGCAGTAACGGCTGCATGCCCTAAACGACTAGCCAATACTCGATCTGCATAAGTAGGCGAGCCCCCACGCTGGATATGACCAAGGATAGTAGCGCGGGCATCCAAGTTTGGAAATTTTTCTTTTATAAGATCCATCATTTCATTTGCACCACCAAAATCATCACCTTCAGCCATAACGATGATCTGTACAGTTTTTTTACGGCTTTCATCATGGGCTATTCTCTTCAAAACTTCTTCTACATCCGTTTTCGTTTCAGGTATCAGAATATCTTCTGCACCGCAAGCGATACCGCTATTCAACGCAATGTAGCCTGCATCACGACCCATTACTTCTACAATAAACAATCTATCATGCGCTTCAGCAGTGTCTCGTATTTTGTCTATAGCATCAACCGCAGTGTTTACTGCTGTATCAAAACCAATGGTAAAATCTGAACCTGCTAAGTCTTTATCAATAGTACCCGGCAAACCAATAGCGGGGATATCATAATCTTTAAAAAAATCTACTGCTCCTCGAAAAGTACCGTCACCTCCTATCAACACCAAAGCATCTATCTTATGTTTTTGTAATTGTTTATAAGCTTTTGCTCTTCCTTTATCTTCCATAAATTCCTTGCTGCGCGCAGTCTTCAGAATTGTTCCTCCTCGTTGTATAATATTGGATACATCAGTGGTTTTCATTTGAAAAATATCTCCTTCTATCATCCCTTGATAACCACGGCGAACTCCAAAAACATCCAATTTGTGATAAACCGAGGTACGCACCACTGCTCGCACAGCTGCATTCATACCGGGACTATCACCACCAGATGTAAGTACACCAATTCTTTTGATTTGCTTCATAGCCACAAAGTTTATTAAAAAATAAGAACCGCTCAAAAAGAACGGTTCGTTTGTGTTCCCCCTTTATTTGAAACACAATTTTCTTATTAGCTATTTAATTGCTTATAATCATAGTCGTCCTCTCTCCTTCTAGCTCGTTGTTATTGTTTTTTACATCATAGAAGGTAACCACACCTGTTGCTACATCGTACATCCCTGCAATGATTCCTATTTTCCCTTCATTCAATAATTTGCTAACCACTTCGCTCTCATTTATTATTCTACTCACACTATGCTGCACATTCAATTTAGAAACTTCATTTACGAACTCAGTATTACTACTATTTCTATTTTCAGTAAATGTTTTTTCTGCTTCTACTGCCGGTTTTATTTTTTCAAGTAATGGAGTGAGGTATCCACCTTTCACATCGTCACATGCACCTTTAATAGCTCCGCATCCTGTATGTCCTAGTACTACAATAAGTTTAGACCCTACAACATTTACGGCATATTCTATACTTCCTAAAATGCTTCTGGAAATAATATTACCTGCTATCCTTACGCTAAATATATCACCTAACCCTTGGTCGAAAATAAGCTCTGCAGATGTGCGGCTATCCATACAGCTTAATATCACTGCGAAAGGATATTGACTGTTTTTGTTCGCGTTTACCTGACTAAGTAAGTCACGATTTGTTTTGAGGTTATTTACAAAGCGGAAGTTGCCTTCCTTTAGTAATGTTATTGCTTCGGGGGGTGTAAGTTTTTCTAAAGAAATATCTGTGTGTTTATACATATCGTTTGTTTTGTTTAACTGTTATTAATAATTAATTATTATTTATCGTTAAGTTGTTTTAATAGTTTTTTGTAAGTACCTGTAGTATGTGTAGGAGTCGTCTCACCACCATTTGTCAGTTCTTTCACTATTTCATTTTCTGATTTTACGGAAGGTACTCTATAAACATCTTTAAACCCTTCAAGTGAGACAGTAATGTTTTTCGTTGATGCTGTAGAAACTGCGAAATCTTTAATGATATCCAACACATCAAAATCAATGTATTCTGTATGGCTGGCATCAATAACCACGTTGCTGCCTTCCGGTAATTTCTCTAATGTTTCTTTGATACTTGCTTTGTTTAAAAAAGAAACTTCTTGTGCCAATGAAAGCTTTATCAATTCTCCATTATCAAAACTACTTCTTTGGAAATAATAAGGTATTCTCATGTTTTGACGAAGGATGAAAAGTATACTCACTACCAAACCCAATGCCACACCTTTCAAAAGATCGGTTAGTACAACAGCCACCACTGTAACTACAAATGGAATGAACTGAGCCCATCCACCTTCTTTGTACATATGTTTGAACGTTTTAGGGTTGCAAAGTTTATAGCCTGTCATGATAAGAATAGCAGCAAGAGACGCTAATGGAATATGATTGAGCAGCATAGGTACCAATGCTACACAAAACAGCAAAAGTGTGCCATGTGTTATTGTAGATAGCTTGCTACGTGCACCCGCATTGATATTTGCTGAAGAACGTACAATTACAGATGTAACAGGTAACGCCCCTATCATTCCACATACAAAATTCCCTATACCTTGTGCTCTAAGCTCCGCATTACCTGATGTAAATCTTTTATACGGATCCAGTTTATCTGTTGCTTCAATACAAAGTAAGGTTTCAATAGACGCAACAATAGCAATTACTAATCCTGTTTGCCATACCATCGGATTCTTAAACCCGTTAAAATCAGGAAGCATGTAATTATTCAAGTAGTCACTAAAATTTTCCGCTACAGGTAAATTCACTAAATGCTCGTTGGCAAGAGCCAAATTGCTTCCGAATGCCGCAAATATTTCATTGATAATAACACCTGCTATTACTGCTACCAATGCTCCCGGTAGCCACTGTATCTTTTTTGCAAAAGGTCTTTGCCACAAGATCATCAATCCTATGGACACCGCAGCGATAACTAATGCACCAGGATGCACATGACCTATGGTGTGAAGGATAGAATTCACAATACTTTCGTTATTAGGATCTGCCTGAAAAATGCCATTAAAAAAATCACCGATATTATCACGATCATAACCGACAGCGTGTGGAAGCTCTTTCAAAATGATTATTACACCGATAGCTGCTAGCATTCCTTCGATTACGTTTGAAGGGATATAATTGCTAATTCCCCCTGCCTTTACTACACCTAAAATAAACTGAATAAGTCCTGCTACTACGACCGAGCATAAGAAAATTTCAAAACTTCCTAATGTAGCAATAGCACCAATAACGATGGCTGTAAGCCCTGCTGCCGGACCACTGACACTTAAATGTGATTTACTAAAAAAACCGACTATCAAGCCGCCAACAATACCTGCATTGATGCCGGCAATAAGAGGCGCGCCACAGGCCAGTGCTATACCTAAACAAAGGGGCACGGCAATCAAAAATACTACCAGTCCCGAAGTAGCATCTGTTTTTATATTGCCAAATAATTTTGTCTCACTCATGAGTTTAATAATTTATTAATTATGTTTGTTATTGCTCCTGTTATTCAACAGGTGATGTGAAGAACGTATTTGCCAAACAAATACGAAAAAAGAAATGCCAATTATGGCTGTACAGCCCTTAACAGTTGGGTGGAGGTGTGGCTATATCCGGAATAAAGCCGATAGGAAGATTATCCGCTACTGCAAAAGCTACAGAAAGGCTATGATTGTAATGAGCAATGCAAGAGTTCTGACTTTCTAAAAAATCCAGATCAAGATAATTATTAAACTTCCCAAGTTTCGATTCATTGCCTTTATTGTTGCACGCATGTGTTTCTTCTTCGGTGATTTGCCCTTTAAACAAAATCTCCCCTATTTCTTTAACAGGAATAATTTGAAAAGAAAAAATCAATAAGAATATGGCGGCTACAACTCTCTTCATTAACAAAGCAAAGTAATGTAAAAACTAGATAAAAAAATTCATTCTCATCTATAATTATATGTTAACCAACTAATGATTACTTATGTATTTCTGATTTATTGTAGATATTTTTGCCGCAATACTAATTGAGCTAAACACCAGACATGTTGAATCGATACCTAAAATTATTCCTCCTATCGTTTTTATTACAGAATTCTGCCACTGCACAAACTCAATGGGCTACACCTGAGGTAGAACAGATGTATGCACAAGCAAAAGACTTTCTTTCTAAAGGAGGCATCAAACACGCTATCGTACTATTACAACAAGCAATCCAATTGGACCCAAATGTGGTAGTACTTCATCGCGATCTGGCTTACAGCTACAACCTCTCGGGAATGTATCAAGAAGCATATAATACTATAGAACCAATTCTTAAAAACGACCAGGCAGATGAACAATCCTATTTTATTGCTGGTGTAGCACTGAATGGCATTGGAGAAAAAAAGAAGGCAAAAAGAACGTTTGAAAAAGCCATCAAAACATACCCACACTCCGGTATGCTCTATTATGAGTTGGGAAAATATTACAGCGATAATAATGACCCCGAATACGCACTTAGATCTTGGCTAGAAGGTATACAAGGAGATCCTTCTTATCATCTTAATTACTACGAAGCAGCAAGGGCTTATGCAGGAACTGACAAACCTCTATGGGCAATCTTGTTTGGAGAAATATTTATAAACATGGAGAAAGAGACGCCAAGAAGTGTGGATGCCCGACGACTTGTACTCTTATCTTACACAAAAATTTTCAATACAATAGGAACGGGCTATGTACCCAAATATACTGGTGGCAGCACTACTGCAGCCCCTAAGCCGGAAGATTTCGAAAAGGCTGTAATGGATGTATTCTTACAATTAGCACCAGTAATGAGCGATGGTATAACGGCAGAAAACCTAACAATGCTTCGCACACGCTTCGTAATGGAATGGATGAGTAACTATGCTGCAAAATATCCTTATAGTCTCTTTACTTATCATGACAGATTGCTTCGTGAAGGACAATTTGAAGCTTACAACCAATGGCTTTTCGGGAATGCAGAAAACCAGGCTATGTATAGAAGCTGGACTCAATTTAACCCAAATGCAATACCAGGCGTTACAGCATGGATGCATCAAAACAGATATTATCCCACAGCCTCTGATTTTTATAACACAAAAGAGATTGCCAGTTTATTCTCTAAAAAGAAAAAATAAACTCATCCATCAAAAAAATCTAAAAACGTTAAAATAGCAGAACTGCGATTGCACGCATTGCAAATACGCTACTTTTGCCTTCATTCGATAAATCTATTATGCATTTTTCAAAAAATCCTTTCACAAAAACGACTTATTTATTTCTATTATTAGCCATTAGCATCGCTACGAGTGTTTCTGCGCAGGTGGAACCAAAAGGTGATAAGATAATAGCTGTTGTGGGTAAAAATCGTATCATCCTCAACTCCGAATTGGAAGCAGCTTTTGCACAAGCCAAACAAAGCCAACCAGACGCAAATGACAGCTTGAAACCAAATATTTTACAACAACTTGTTCTTCAAAAAATATTGGCAGACCAAGCGGAACGCGATAGCCTTTTGGTGTCAGATGAAGAAGTGGAAGGAACGATAGACAATAAACTTCGGTATTATATTCAGCAATACGGTTCTAAAGAAAAATTGGAACAGGCTACGGGCAAAACCATTTATCAACTAAAGGAAGAAAATAAAGAAATTATCAGAGAGTCGCTGATGGCAGAAAGAATGCAAGGAAAAATAATGGAGAATGTGCGCATCACACCTGCTGAAGTAAAAAATTTCTACGACAAAATACCGGTAGACAGTTTACCTTTTTTCCCTGCTATTGTGGAAATAGGACAGATAGTGATAGACCCGCCTGTGAGTAAAGAACTGGATGAACTTGCAAAAAAAGATTTGGAAGACATACGTAACCAGATCGTAAATGAAGGAAAGAGTTTTGAAACAATGGCCGGCATTTATAGCGACGACCCGGGAAGTAGAAACAATGGAGGACGTTATAACGATGTAACTCGTACAGGCGGTTGGGCTCCTGAATTTGTTGCAGCAGCATTCAGATTGCAAAATGGCGAGGTATCTCCGATTGTAAAAACACAATTTGGTTACCACATCATACAAATGATACAACGTAAAGGTGAGCAAGCCGATCTAAGACATATCCTAGTAACACCTGAAAAAACAAGTGCAGATTATGAAATAGCTATGCGACAATTGGATAGCATACGCTTGAACATTCTTGTCCCTAACAAAATGAGTTTTGCAGAAGCCGTTGGTAAATACTCTACCGATGAAGCTGCAAAAATGACGGGAGGTATGATCCTAGATCCACAAACAGGAGCTTCTGAAATTGAGATTGCGAGCCTTGACCCACAAATGGTTCTAATGCTAGACACATTGAAACCGGGTGCTTATTCTTCTCCTCAGATTTTCCAAAACGAAAGAGGCAATCAATCTACAAGAGTTGTGTACTTAAAAACAAGAACGGAACCTCACAAAGCTAATCTTAAAGACGATTACAGCAAGGTTCAAAATGTGGCATTAAATCAAAAACGTGCTAACCACCTGAATGATTGGGTAAAGAATAAAATGCCGAATGCTTACATCCGCATTGCACCAGAATATAAAGATGCCAGCATCTTCAGCGGATGGAATCTGGCGAAGGATGAATCTGCGGCTAAATAGAAAGTTATTTCTTCCCTGATAACTTCTTATGCCTTTCACAACCTACCAAATGGTCATTGACCATACCTGCTGCTTGCATAAAAGCATAGCAAATAGTAGAACCTACAAACTTAAAACCGCGCTTTTGTAAGTCTTTGCTCATGATGTCGCTTTCCATACTTTTTGCAGGAATTTCAGCCGATGTTTTCCAATGATTGATAAGTGGTTTATGATGTACAAATTGCCAAATGTATTTATCAAATGTTCCGAACTCTTTTTTCACTTCAATGAAACGTTGTGCATTTGTGATGGTGGCAAGAATCTTTAAACGATTACGAATGATACCTGCATCTTGCATGAGAACTTCCACTTTCTTCGCATCGTAGTTGGCTATTTTACTGGCGTTGAAATTGTCAAATGCTTTTTCAAAATTCTTGCGTTTGTGTAAAATAGTTTTCCAACTCAATCCTGCCTGAAAAGCATCTAACACCATAAACTCAAAGATCTTTTTATCATCATGCAAGGGTACACCCCACTCTTCATTATGGTATTTTATCATCTGCTCATCATCACCGGGCCATGTGCAGCCTTTGGTCTCTTTCTTTTTAATTGCCATTTGCAGAAAGTTTGTTGATGGCTTCGTTCAATGAAATAAGTTGTTGCTCGCCGGTAGTAAAATCTTTCAGACTTATCATATTCTTTTCACGTTCCCCATCACCTAACAACATCACAAAAGGAATGCTTCTTTTGTTCGCATACTTCATTTGCTTATCAAACTTAGCAGCATCAGGATAGAGTTCTGCAGCAATATGTGCATCTCTCAATTGCTTTAATATTTGCAAAGAATACAATTCATTTTCACCACCAAAATTCACCAACATCACTTTACAACCGCTTTCTAACTGCGTTGGGAAAAGTTGTAATTCTTCGATTACATCATATATTCTATCCACTCCAAAAGAGATACCAACGCCGGGTAATCCTTTTAAACCAAACAACCCGGTAAGATCATCATAACGACCACCACCACCAATGCTACCCATCTTCACAGCCGTAGTTACAACTTCCATAATGATGCCAGTGTAGTAGTTCAATCCACGGGCAAGACTCACATCCACTTCTACATTTGCTGACCAATTTGTTGATGCAATTTGCTTATGATAATTCAATGTATCATTCAATTCTTTCACTCCCAGCAAACCAACTTCACAATTATTTTCCTCCATCAATTGTTGTAGTGCATTCAACTTTTCTTCATTGCTTCCTTTTATTGAGATCACTATTTGTATTTGTTGAATACCCTTATCATCTATTCCTCGTTGTTGCAGTTCCTTAACTACGCCTTCCCAACCGATCTTATCAATTTTGTCTAAAGCAATAGTAATGCCCATCATCTTTTCTGCATTCCCAGCAAGCTCTGCAATGCCTGCTAAAACCTTTCTGCTATTTACTTTAACGGTTATTTCCGGAACTTTCAATTCATAAAAAGCACGTTGATATATACACAATAATTCAGCTTCATTTATTAAAGAGTTACTGCCCACCACATCGCAATCGCATTGCCAAAACTCACGATATCGTCCTTTCTGCGGACGGTCTGCACGCCACACCGGTTGCATTTGATAACGACGAAACGGAAACGCCAAATCATTTTGATGCATCACCACATAGCGTGCAAAAGGTATGGTAAGATCATAACGCAAAGCACGTTCCGTAACAGTTGTAGAGGAATAAGGTTTATCTAAAAGCTTATTCCATTCATCGTTCAACTTTACTTTGTCAGCATCTTTTTTTTCATGCAAGCCATTGTTCAATATCTTAAAGATCAATCTATCTCCTTCCTCACCATATTTGCCCATCAATGTTGTCAGGTTTTCCATTGAAGGTGTCTCCAACGGTTGATATCCGTAGAGTTCGAAAATGGATTTGATGGTGTTTAAAATATAGTGTCTCTTCCGAACTTCTACCGGCGAAAAATCTCTTGTGCCTTGTGGTATAGATGGTTTCATAAAAATCAAAATTCAAAATTCAAAAGCCAAAATCCAAACATTGATAAAAGGTTTTATTGTCCAAGCAATTGAATTACTATAAAGCTTTAGTTGCGATAGCACCGTTCATCAAATTAAATCTATTTTGCTTTTCTCCTATAAAACACTTGTGCTAGCTTATTAGTTTTCCTTTCGCAAAAAAAAAGCCAAACCTATGATCAGATTTGGCTTCCTTAGTTATGTGACTAGTTAATTACTTAATTTTCACTTGGTCGTTCAAATCGTCATCTACCAATACACGGCCGCAATGTTCACACACGATTATTTTTTTACGCTGACGGATTTCTGACTGACGCTGTGGAGGAATCACATTGAAACAACCACCGCAAGAATCACGCACGATAGGCACTACAGCCAAACCGTTTTTGTAGCTACCGCGAATGCGCTCGTAAGCAGCCAATAAACGCTCGTCTACTTTTGCTTTTGCCTCATCGGATTTAGACGCCAATTGCTTTTCTTCTTTCTCAGTGTCCTTGATGATCTTTTCCAACTCAGCTTGTTTTATTTTCAAAGACTCTTGAACATCACCTATCTTTTCTTCGGTTTTTGTACGTAATACCGCACGGTCTTTTAGTTCTATCTGAGCATCTTTTATGTGCTTATCGCTAAGTTTCACCTCTAGCTCCTGCATCTCCATCTCTTTATTGATGGCTTCAAACTCACGGTTATTTTTTACGTTATCAGATTGCTTTTCGTATTTTTTGATTAACGCTTGTGCTTCTTTCTTAGCATCTTGCTTGGATGTAATGAAGTTGTTGATATTCTCATCTTCAGTGTCCATATTTTGCAAGCGGGTATTCAAACCAGCAATTTCATCTTCAAGGTCTTTTACCACCATAGAATTAATTGCAGATATTCTTAATAAAAAATTCCGTAATTTCGCGGTTC